>JBCBDK010000426.1:0-4040 GCA_038529675.1 Actinomycetota bacterium | reverse complement strand
CCTGGTGCAGTCGGTCGTCGGTCGCATCCGCGAGGAGCGCCGGGTCGTCGTGGGCGAACGCCAACGCGAACTGGGCCGCACGCCCGATGTTCGCCACCGCAGCATCTCGGTCGACGCTCGGCGAGAGCGCGAGGCGACTCGCATCGGTCGACGTCGTCACGTCGGGCACCCACGCGATGAACGCGGCCGACCCCAGCCGCGGCCCGACGGGGAACGGCACGATCCGGCCGTCGACGAACGCGGCCACGCCGCCGGCGATCGAGGCCGCGACGTTGTCGCCGTGTCCCTCGAGTTCGACGGTGACCTCGAGGATCCGACCGACGGCATCGTCCAGCGCTGCCGGGTCACCCGACGCCGACTCGACCGCACCCATCCCCGCAGCCGCGGCCCGCAACGCGCCACTGAAGCCGAGGCCCCTCGCCATCGGGATGTTGGTCCGGAACCAGAGATCGCCCGCACCGCCGAGCCGCTCGAACGGGATCCGACCGGGGTGGTTCGCCTCGATCGCGGTCGCGCCGGCGGGCGGTGGGCCGACGCCGACCTCGGCCCGGAGTGAGACCGCCATCCCGAACACGTCGAAACCGGCACCGAGGTTCGCCGAGGAGGCGGGGGCAACGACCGATGTGGTGACGCCGGCGGTCATCCCGCCGCCGGCTGCGAGGCGCTCACGAAGCGATCGAGCACCGCGGCGGCGCGTCCGTCGTCGACCACGGACGCCGCGAGATCGAGGCCGGCGGTCAGATCGGAGACCCGCTCGGCGACGACGAGCGCCGCAGCGGCGTTGAGCAGCACCACATCGCGATGTGGCCCGCGGTCGCCGGCGAGCACGCGTCGCACGGCCTCGGCGTTCTCCTCGGGCTCACCGCCCCGGAGGTCGTCCCGGGTCGCCGGAGCGAGCCCGAGCGCGACCGGGTCGATCGAGATGCGCTCGGTCTCGCCGTCCCGCAGGACGTCGGCGGTCGAGGTCGTGATGGTGGACAGCTCGTCGAGGCCTCCACCGTGGACGACCCACGCCGAACCTACGCCCTGGGCGTGCAGGGCACCGAGCATCGGTTCCGCGAACGACGGGTCGGCAACACCGATGAGTTGTCGGCGCACCCGGCCCGGGTTGGCCATCGGTCCGAGCAGGTTGAACGCGGTCGGGACGCCCATCTGCCGGCGAGGCGGCCCGGCGAACCGGAACGCCGGGTGGAACGCAGGTGCGAAGCAGAACGCGATTCCCGCTGAGCGCAAGCACTGTGCGACGCCGTCGGGCGTCTGCTCGATCGTCACGCCGAGCAACTCGAGCACGTCGGCGGTGCCGCACTTCGACGAGGCCGACCGGTTGCCGTGCTTGCAGACCGGCACCCCGGCGCCGGCGGTGACGATGGCGGCCATCGTCGACACGTTGATCGAGTGCGATCCGTCGCCGCCGGTGCCGACGACGTCGATCGTGTCCGCCCGCTCGTCCTCGGTCAAGGGGACGAGCGCGGCGGCGGCCATGACCGATGCAAGCATCGCGGCGAGTTCGTCCGCGGTCTCACCCTTGGCGCGGAGGGCGATGATGAACCCAGCGATCTGCGCCTCGGTCGCGTCACCGTCGAGAATCGTCGACATCGCCGCGCCCGCCGCGGCCGGCTCGAGGTCGTCGCCGGCGAGCAGCGTGGAGAGCAGGGCCGGCCAGCCGCCGTGTTCGTCGAGTCCAGGCATGGGTCCGGATCGTACGCGGCTGCAACAGTGTGCGGACGGCTCCGTTCGAGCGTCGCGCGCTCGGGTCGTCAGGCGCTGCGGCGGCGTTGCCGGATGATGCGGCGACGATCGCGTTCGGTGGCACCACCCCAGACCCCGGCCTTCTCCCGCACACTCAGCGCGTGGTCGAGGCATGCCGCCTGGACGTGGCAGGTCGCGCAGACGGCCTTGGCCGACTCCGCCTGCTCGTCGTCCTCCGGATAGAAGATCTCGGAGTCGAGCCCCCGGCAGGCACCGAGGTCCCACCATTTCATTTCCTGAACCGACACTGGTTCCCCCATGAGTCGTTTGGCGGCGATCCGCTCGCTGTTCCGATGTCCCCCGCCGCCGAAACCCGACCGATGCGGTCGGGGTCGACGACAGGCCAGAAGGTAGCGGTCCCGCTCGCCGCGCGCCAGGGGTTGTCGTCGCGACGGGTTCGACGGCTCGTTCCCACACCGGCGGTGGCCACCGAGCGTGCTGTGTCGCGCGCTCAGTCGGTCGCGCTCCTGGTCGCGATGCCGCAAGCGCGGGCGAGCACCGTGACCGGGTGGACGGCCTCGCGCCCGGTGCGCTGCGCCACCTCGTCAGCGACCTCGATCGACTCGCTCGTGATCACGATCCGATGGAGCGGGTCGCCAGGCTGGCGACGAGTGCCTGCTCCGCGTCGCGGTCTCGACTCGGACGGCGCCGTCGCCGACCAGCGTTCGATCGCGTCGTCGATCTCGGTGACGCACTGCGCCGCACGCTCCTCGTGGGCTGCGTCGTTCGCCTCGAGCGCCGACCACGGCCCGCAACCGGGGCACGTCGAGACGGTCTCGACCGTCACCGCCATCAACCCGAGGAGGTCACGGCTCGAGCTCCGTGGGCCGTCGCGACCTGGCTCGCAGGACGGCACCTCGACGACGAGATCGGGCACCGGCCCGGCACGGTCGAGATCGAGTCCGGCGTCGGGTCGGTGATGGAGACCGACGAGGTGGTCGGTCGCGTCGAACGTGTTCTCGGCCACGAAGCGTGCGGCTGCGACATCGGCGGGCGAAGCGTGGCGAACGTACTCGTCGCGGAGCACGGCGGCGCACCGGGGACTCGGCACGACCAGGTCACCGCCGCTGCGGATCGCGTCGGCGAGCGACGACACGTTCGCAGCGACCGTCCGCCGGAATCGACGGACATCGCCCACCGCCAGCGATGCGGCGCCGCAGCAGCCGACCGAGGCGTTCGAACACTCGACGCCGTTTCGCTCGAGCACGACCACGAGATCGGCAGCGACGTCCGGGGCAAACGCATCGATGAAGCACGTCGGGAACACGGTGGCGGTTCCGACCCGCCGACCGAGTCGGACGGTCGGTCGACGTTCGAACCACCGAGTGAACGACTCGGGGGCGAACGGACGAAACGGTCGCCGCGCCGAGAGCCCTGTCGAGCGTGCGACCACGCGACGGAGCAGCGACCCCGGCTCGCTGCGGAGCAGCCTCCGAACGGGTCGCAACAGCACCGACCCGGCCACGCCCGACCCGTCGGTCCGGGTGAGCAGACGGTGACCGAATCGCTCGCGGCGCGTCACGAGTCCGGTGGAGCGTTGCATCGCTCGAACGCGCTGGACCACGAGTGCGACGTCGGTCTCGGGGGCGTACGGGCATGCGTCGACGCACGCGCCGCACTGGAAACACTGAGCGATCACGCCGTCCTGCTGCGCCGGGGTGAGCATGGCTGCGTCGTCGAGGCGGCGACCTCCGACAGCGCCGTGGTCGAGCAACTCGAACAACGACGGGAACACGCCGCATCGGTCCACGCAACGGCGGCACGAGTCGCACCGGTCGAAGACGGCGGTCACGTCATCGCGGACCTCCGCCTCGTTCGAGCGAGCGGCGTCGAACGGGTCCGCCGACGAGGGCGCGGCCGGCGGCTGATGGGTGGACGACATCGTCAGAAGTCTGCGCCGAGATCGCGTCGTCGCCACGCAGGCTGGCACGATGGGCGGTGATGGCTCACGAGCGCAGTGACTCCTCGGGTCCCGATCCGGCCGATCCGGACGCGGCCCGACTCGCTGCGATCGGCGCGGTCCTGCCAGAACGCTGGGACCGAGAGGCATTGCGGGCGGGCATCTCGGTCTGCCTGGTCCTGGCGATCCCGTTCCGCCTGCTCGCTGCACTGGTCGGCGGCGACTCGGGCGGGCTCAACGCGCTGTTCTTCGTGCTGTTCCTGGCCCTGTTCGTCATCGGCGCCGGCTGCGCCGCCTGGGTCCAACGCTCGGGCACGCCCATGTCGCACGCGCTCGCCACCGCCATCGGCACCTACGTCGTGGCCGAAGCCGTGTTCGTGGTCGTGCGACT
>JBCBDK010000425.1:0-4051 GCA_038529675.1 Actinomycetota bacterium | reverse complement strand
TCGCGGTGACGGGCCGACTCGCGCCGCACGCGTCGATGTCAGCTTCGCGTCGAGATGGTGCCGTGTTTCGGGTCACACTGACGAGAGCGCGCTCGGGCCTCCGTGATACGCGTCGTTGCGGATCGATCTGCGTCGGGAGCGAGGTGATGCACGGCATCACCTCGCTCTGGCGAGGCCCGATGCGGGCGTCAGGTCGTGTACTCGGCGTTGAAGCGCACGTACTCGGCGCTCAGATCACAGCCGTAGACCGTGGCCTCGGCCGCGCCGGTCGCCACCGACACGTGGATCACGACGTGGTCGCCCGCCATGTACGACGAGAGCTCGGCGAGCGCGTCGTCGTCGAGCTGGTGCGGATACACCTCACGGTCGCCGAACCGGATCACGACCCGCTCCTGATCGATGTCGGTGTCGTCACCACATTTGCCGATCGCCATCGCCACCCGACCCCAGTTCGGATCGCCGCCGTGCACGGCCGTCTTGACCAACGGCGAGTTGACGATCGCCTTGCCGACACGTCGTGCCTGTGCTTCGTCGCGAGCGTCGTCCACGCGGACCTCGATCAGCGAGTTCGCGCCCTCACCGTCGCGGGCGATCTGCTTGGTCAGATCGAGGCAGACCGACTCGAGTGCCGACTCGAACGCCGACGGATCGACCGTGCCCGCGGTGCCCGAGGCCATGACGATCGACGTGTCGCTCGTGGAGGTGTCGGTGTCGATACTCACGCAGTTGAAGGTCCGATCGACCACACGGCGGAAGATGGCGTCGAGGTCGGCGGCGGGCAGTTCGGCGTCGGTGAACAGCAACGAGATGTGCGTCGCCATGTCGGGCTCGATCATGCCGACACCCTTCGCCGTGCCGACCACACGAGCCGTCGACCCGCCGATGGTCGCGTCGGCGACCTTCGGATGGCTGTCGGTGGTCATCATGCCGCGTGCGACGGCGACGGCATCGGTGCCGGTCATCGGAACCGAGATGGCTGCCACGCCGGATCGCACGCGGTCCATCGGGTATCGACGCCCGATCACCCCGGTCGACGCGATCAGCACGTCGGTCGGGTCGATGCCGAGTCGTGCCGCAACGCCGGCGATCAGCTCGTCGGTGTCGGCATCGCCGTCGGGCCCGTTGGCCACGTTTGCGTTCTTCGAGACGACGATGACAGCTCGGCTCGAGCCGTCGGCCACGTGGCGGCGCGACACCGAGACGCACGGACCGGCGAAGCGACTCTTGGTGAAGACCGCTGCGGTCGGGATGTCGCTCTCGGCTGCCACGACCACGAAGTCGTCCGTGCCGTCCTTGACCCCGATGTTGGCGACGTGGTGGTGGAACCCGCCGGGCAGTTGCGTCATGGCGGCCGAGGCTATTCGTGCAGCATCGGCGCGCGGACGACGGTTGGTGCGGCGGCGCGGCTCAGCCGACGAGCGAGGAGCAACTCGAGGGGTCGGCGCCGTTCGTGAGCGCCGTCGTCGGGGCCTCAGCGCCGGCCTCGACCTGCTCGCAGAGCCCTGCGGCGATCGACGCGAAGATGTCGCCGAGCACGCGCACCTGATCGGGGCTCAGCCGATCGAAGATGTGCTGGCGCACGCTTGCGACGTGGTGCGGCGCGGTGACTCGGAGGAGGTCGTCGCCCGCCTCGGTGAGGACGGCCATCATGACGCGTCCGTCGTTGCTGGAGGGCTGGCGCTCCACGTACTCGCTTCGGACGAGGCCGTCGAGGCGTCGCGTGAGCCCACTCGGCGAGAGTTGCAGCAGTTCGGCGAGGTCGCGCATCCGCATCCGGTGCTCGTCGGCCTCGCTCAGGTACACCAGCACCTGGTAGTCGCCGAGCGTGAGGCCGTGCGGGGAGAGGTCTCGCTCGAGCGCGTTGTTCAGATCGATGGCGGTCTCGACGTACGCGCGCCAAGCGCGCATCTCGTCGTCGTTGAGCCACGGAACGTCCTCGGACGACGTCATGAGATGACACCCTAATGGGCAATATCCCCGCACAGTCGTTCGGGTCGGACATAAATCTCGCAGCCGGTGGTCGAGGACCACCCAGCGTCGGCCTCGCCGTGTCGCTCGAGTCGGCGACGGCGGTGATGGTCTCAGTCGGCGACGGCCATGATTGTCTCAGTCGGCGACGGCCGTAGCTGTCTCAGTCGGCGACGGCCGTAGCTGTCTCAGTCGGCGACGGCCTGGGCGAGGCGGCGGAGGGTGGCTTCGATCGCCGTGGCGTTCCTGGCCGGCGCGCCGATCGCCTGGAGCGCCGGGGGGAACACCGCCGGCCGCCAGTCGAACTCCTCGGTCACGCGCGTCCGAGCACCCCCGTCCAGCGGCTCGAGCGTGTAGCGCCAGATGTGCCTGCCGACGTGACGCCACGCGATGCGCTCGTTCTCCACGAACTCGACGACCGTGTTGGTCATCGGATACGGCACGCCCATCTTCATCTTCATCCCGAACTTCGCTCCCGCGCTGAGGCGCGCCGGCGCGTTCAGTTGAGCGTCTCGCACCGTGCCCGACCCGTCGATCTCCACGTGCCGGCGCGGATCGGCGAGGAGGTCGAAGATCACCGAGGCAGGCGCATCGACGACCACACTCCGGCGCTCGACCCGGTCGGGCGCCTCCTCGACGACGATCTCGGGGCTTGCATCGGCGGTGCTCATCGTGGCTCCTCGTTCGGTGTCAGGTGTCAGCGGAATCGTTCGATCACGGCGAGCGCGGTGCGTCGTCCCGAGTACATCGCACCCTGGATCGAAGCCGTGTCGCGATGGTCGCCGCAGACGTACCGGCCGTCGCCCAGGTCGACGCGCTGCTTCGGTGCGAACGGGGTCGCCTGCGCCGGCTGCCCATGGCGGATCCGGTGGGTGATCAGATGCTCCCACGAGTCGACCTGCGAGCCCCACCAGCTGCGCAGCTGGTCGCGTGCGGCCGCCTCGAGGTCGGATCCGAGTGCGTCGGCGTCGAGCCCCGGCATCGCCGCCACGACGAGATGGCGCCCCGAGGGCGCATAGGTGGGGGCGACGTTGCTCATCACGGCCACGTTCAGCACGGGGCCGCTCCCCGTTCCATCGAGCACGACAAGCCTCGTATCGGTCGGGGCCTCATCGGCGGCGAATGCGACCGATCCGACCGACTTCGAACCGACCTCGGGGAGCCCGAGCATGGTGGCGGCAGCCGGCCCATCGGTGGCGACGACGGTGGCGCTCGCCGGGAGCCGCTCGTCGGCGATGACCACGGACGTGCCGTCGACGTCGCCTGCCGCCGTGTCGAGGCGGATCGAGCCCGCCGGGAGCAGTGCGGCGAGCTGTTCGGGGATCGCCTGCATGCCGGCGGCGGGAACAGCGGAGTCGCCGTCGGCGAGCATGCGGAAGATCACGTCGAACATGCGCCGACTGTCGGCGAGGTCGGGATCGAGCTGGATGCCGCCGACCAGCGGTCGGAAGAATCGCTCGATCATCGTGTCGGAGAAGCCGTCGTCGCGGAGCGCGTCGCGGGTCGGGATGTCCTCACCGCGCAGCAGCTGCGCCGGGTGTGTCCGCTGGAGTCGAAACCGGAGTCGGGCGATTCGAGCCTTGTCGAACAGCGACCCGACCGGGGCCATGACGGTGGACGGCACACTGGTGGGCAGGCGGAACGGGTCGGACACCGCAGCGCCCTTCCCGTCGCGCCAGACGAGCGCACCAGGGTCGAACGGCTGCAGATCGAGCGCGTCCATGTCGAGCTGGCGATGCATCTCCGGGTACGCGGTGAGCGCCACCTGGAACCCGCGGTCGACCTGGAACCCGTCGATGTGATCGGTTCGGACCCGGCCGCCGACGCCGTCGTCGCGCTCGACGACCGTGACCGGAACGCCGGCGGCGTGGAGCGTCGTGGCACACGACAGCCCGGCGAGCCCTGCGCCGACCACCACGACCGGCTCGTCGGGTGGCGTCGTGACCCGTGGGATGGGAACTCGCTCGGTGGTGGTGCTCATGCCCGGTCGTCGGTGGACGTCGTCTGCGTTCGCTTCGGGGGTCAGCGGCCGAGCAGGTCGCGCAGCGCATGCTCGAGTGTGTCGTGGGTGAACTCGTACCCG
>JBCBDK010000424.1:0-4055 GCA_038529675.1 Actinomycetota bacterium | reverse complement strand
CGCATCGAGCGCGGCGTCGGCGATCTGGTCGGGATCGATCGCGCGGCCGCCGGTCGGACGACCGCGGCGCCGGTCGGAGGTTGCCACCATGTTCGAAGCCTAGGTCAAAAGGGTCACTTGACACTTATCACCCTCGGCCGTACCCTCGTCGGGAATAGGGTCGCCCGACCCTTATTGATCCCTCTGGCAAGGACACCCCCATGAAGCGAGTCTTCGACGCGTTCGCGTCGGCGGTCACCTCCCGCCCGGCCGGCGCACTCATCATCCTCGCGGTCGTCACCGCGGTGCTCGTGTTCGGCTCAACACTGCTCGGCCCGCAAGCCGGCAACGACGCATTCCTGCCCAGCGACAGCGACGTGGCTGCAGCGGGCGACACGCTGTCGGAAGCGTTCCCCGATTCGGCAGGTCTGGCGAGTGTGACGATCCTGCATCGCGGTGAGTTCCTGACGCCAGCAGGTCTCGATCAGATCGACCGAGTACTCGGTGCTGCGGTCAGCGAACCGCTCGTCGGCGAACGGCTCGCGCTCACCGACCCGGTCGCGTCCGTCGCAGCGGCGTTCGAGCGTGCGCTCGGCGTCGACGATCTCGCATCGATCAGCCAAGCCGAGATCGATGCAGTGGCGGTCCAACCCGAGTTCGCCGCCGTGCTCGACAACCTCAGTGGCGAGGCGGACGGTCAGCCGCTCGTCATCTCCACCATCAAGCTGCGCCAACTCGGTGACGCGGAGGGCCTCGAGCATGCCGAACTCCTGATCGCCGATGCCGTCGAGTCCGTCGAGGGACCGCTCGAGGTCCGCAGCCTGTCCGGCGCCACGATCAACGAGGAATCGGCGGAGTCGTCCTCGTCGTCGATGACGATCCTCATGATGGTCGCGCTGGTCATCATCGCGCTGCTGCTGTTCGTCTTCTTCCGCAGCGGTTCCGATGTGGCGCTGTCACTCGCCGGGCTCGGGATCACGATCATCGGCACGCTCGGATTCCAAGGCCTCGTCGGCCCGGACGGTCTCGGTCTGATCGGTCTGCCGACGTCGATCACCTCGATGGTCCCGATCATGCTCGTCGGACTCGTGGTCGACTACTCGATCCAGACCGTCTCGCACTACCGCGAGATGCGGGCGGACGGCATGGTGGTGGCGGACGCAGCCCGGCACGCACTCGCGGGGGTGACCCTGCCGCTCGGACTTGCCGCCGGGACGACGATCATCAGCTTCCTCACCAACCTCACGTCGAGCATCCCCGCCAACGGCGACTTCGGCATCGTCGCTGCGTTCGGTGTGTTCTTCGGTCTGTTCACGATGCTCGTGCTGATTCCCGCGGCGCGGACGATCCTCGATCGGCGACGCGAGGCCGACGAGTCCCTCGCGGAGCCGAGGCTCATGGGCGACGCGATCCCCGGTGCGGGCACCCTCGTCGAGCGGGTCGGACGATTCGTGGCGACCAAGCCGATGCTCGTGCTCGCGACCGCCGGGATCATCACGGTGGGACTCGGCGTTGCGGCATCCCAGATCAGCACCGAGTTCAACTCCGACGACTTCCTGCCGTCGAGCGGCAACTCCCTCCAGGACATCGGTGCACTCGACGACGCACTCGGCGGCCAGACCGAGATCGTCACCGTGCTCGTCGAAGCCGAGCTCACCGACGATCGGACGTTGCGGAACCTGCTCAGTGTGACCGAGGCGTTCGACGACGAGCTGTCGCGCCCTACCGGTGCGGCGAGCGACATCACGCTGTCGCTCGGCACGCTGTTCGACGACTGGATCACCGACACGGGCGAGCCCGATGACCAGTACGACCCCGAGCTCCTCGAGCTCGCCGCCGGCGTCGACCAAGGCCTCACGGTCGACCCGGACGGTGTCCAGGCGATGCTCGACCGCCTCGAGGAGCTCGACCCGATCGCGTTCGGGCAGGTCGCGGTCGACGACCCGGGTGGCGAGGACCTGACGCTGTTCCAGTTCAACGCGCTGACTGGGGACCAGGACCGAACGCAGGCACTGGTCGATGACCTCGAGGGCTTGTGGTTCGGCGACCGCGAGCAGATCACGGCGAACTCCGGCGACATCGTGGCGCTCGCCGTCACCAGCGCGATGACGGACGGGCAGACGTCGTCGATCGCCATCACCATCATCGCTGCGCTGATCGTCCTGATGATCTTCTTCTGGGTCACCGAGTTCCGGCCGATGCTGGCGGTGATCGCCGTGTCCCCGATCCTGCTCGTCCTACTGTGGGTCCTCGGAACGATGACGATCCTCGGCATTCCCTACAACGTGGTCACTGCGCTGATCACCGCGCTGTCGATCGGCATCGGCGTGGACTACACGATCCACATCATCCATCGGTTCACCGAGGAACTCGAACGTGGCAAGTCGCTGCTCGACGCAACCACGACGACACTCGCAACGACCGGGTCGGCACTGATCGGATCGGCGCTCACCACGGCACTTGCGTTCGCAGTGCTCGTCTTCAGCCCGCTCGTCCCGTTCCAGCAATTCGGGATCGTCACCGGCGTCACGATCCTCTACGCGCTGGTCGCGTCGATCGTGATCGTGCCGCCGATGCTGATCGTCTGGGCGGCCTATCACCAATGGCGTGCGGGGATGGCTCACTGACGTGCGCGACCTCGGCCGCGGACTCCGCAACTTCTGGCGCGATCCCGCCGGCCGGGCCGTCCTCGCCGTCGCCGGCACCGTCATCGGCGTCGGCACCGTCTTCTACCGAGTCGTCGAGGATCTCCGCTGGATCGACAGCCTCTACTTCTGCATCATCACGCTGGCGACGGTCGGGTACGGCGACATCTCGCCCACCACGGTCGCCGGCAAGGTCTTCACGATGTTCTACGTCGTCGTCGGCGTCGGCGTGTTCGTCGCCCTCGTCACCACCACGGCACACCACCTGATCGAAGCAAAGCGACCCGACCCACATCCGCCCGAGGAAGCGGGCGCGTGACGGGCTGGAACGCACTCACGGCGCGGGCTGGCCGCTCCGGGCACGATCTCGTCGGCTGGCTGATGTGGGACGCCGATGCAATCGCCCGATACGCCGCGCTCGGCGTGCCCGACGGCGCCGGCTGGATCATCGCCTGGCGACTCGCGCCACTCGGGGACGTGAGCGCATCGGCGGCCGCTGCTGCGACCTACTCGATCAACGCCGACGTGGTCGCCATGGTCGTCGACCTCGCCCGGCGGGCCACGACACCCGAGGCGATCCGCACCGTGCGCGACGAGTCGGCGATCAACGGGCTCGACTCGATCGCACCCGGGCTCGCCGGCGAGTTGGCGCCACTCGCCGACGACTTGTGGCGCGGGTGCGACGCCGTCCACTTCGGTGCCCGACCGATGTTCGCGGCACATCGGGCCGAACCACGACCGCCGGCCGACGCCCCCGCGCTGTCCGCGTGGCGCGCCGCGAACTGCCTGCGCGAGCTCCGCGGGGACAACCACTGGGCACTGTGCGCGGCCGCCGACCTCGATGATGTGGAGGTCGGCTTGCTGCATTCGGCCATGGTCGACACCGAGGAGTACGGCGACGAGGAGTGGATCGCACGGAGCCGAGGCAACGACGACGACGCCGTCGGCCGCGGTTGGGCGCGGCTCGAGGCCAAGGGCCTGGCCGCCGACGGCGCGCTGAACGACGCCGGCCGGCGATTCCGACTCGAGCTCGAACGGCGAACCGACGAGTTGACGGCCCCGGCATGGCAGGCCATCGGTGTGGACGCGACGACCGCCTTCTGCGAGGCGGTCGAACCGCACCACCGTGCGTTTCTCGATCGGATCGATGCGACGGCAGGGCCCCGATGGATGCCGGCGCTCCGGCACCGATCGGACTGATGCCGCGCTTCGGACGCCGTACCCCCGGGACGGGTCGGCGTCAGCCGCGGGCGACCGCGTCGATGACGATCTGCGCCAGCTGCGGCGCAGCGTCCTCCTGGAAGAAGTGGTGCGCGCCTTCGACCGTCGCGTGCGGCTGGCCCTGCGCGCCGGGCACCAGCTGCAAGAAGGGCTTGTCGCCCCCCGCGGTGACCGGGTCGCCGTCGCTGAAGCAGCAGACGAGCGGCTTGT
>JBCBDK010000423.1:0-4062 GCA_038529675.1 Actinomycetota bacterium | reverse complement strand
TGCTCGAACACCTCCACGATCCCGTCGCTGCGCTCGACGCCCAGCGATCCGCCGTCGTGTCGACCGACGGCCTCGTCTACTCCGAGGTGCCGAACGGCGAGCTGATGATCGGCCACACTGCGCTGTGGGACCTCATCTACGAGCACGTCTCCTACTTCACGCCCGCCTCGCTCACGTTGGCCCACGCCCGCGCCGGCCTCTCGATCGACCGCATGGACGCCGCCTTCGGCGAGCAGTTCCTCTGGTGCGAATCCCGGCCGACCGATGACGGTCTCGTCACCGAGCCCGACCCCGACGCCGCAGCGGCGGGCGTGCAGGCCGCACTCGACTTCGGCGAGGCGGCTCGCGCAGCGATCGTCGACGCCCGCACATCGCTCGCCGAGTACTGCGAGCTCGGCCCCGTCGTCTTGTGGGGCGCCGGCTCGAAGGGCATGACCTACCTCAATCTCGTCACCGACGGCGCACGCGGCTCCGGCGAGGCGAGCGTCGCCGGTGTGATCGACATCAACCCCCGCAAGGACGGCTGGGGCGTGCCGGGCACCTCACTCACCATCACCACGCCGGAGTCGCTCGTCGACATCCGACCGGCGACCGTGTTGATCGCCAACCCGGTGTACGCCGGCGAGATCGAGCGCCAACTCGCCGACCTCGGGGTCGACGCGACCGTGAAGGCGCTGTGGGGCTGACGATGAGCGACGACCACCAGCACGACGATCGCCCCTCCGTCGTCGTCCACGACTTCTCGGGCCACCCGTTCCAGGTGCAGCTCGCCCGGTCGCTCGCGTCGAACGGCTTCCGCTCGACCCACGTCTACTGCGACTCGTTCCAGACGCCGCACGGCCAGGTCGGCGACGTCGACCCCGACACGGGGTTCCGCAGCGTTGCGGTGTCCACCGGCGAACCGTTCGCCAAGTACTCGATGCGTCGCCGCCTGAAGCACGAGATCGAGTACGGCCGCAAGGCGGCGAAGACGATCCGCGGGCTCGACCCCGACGTGGTCATCTCGGCCAACGTGCCGCTGCTGGCTGCGTTGGTCTTCCAGCTGTCGATGCTGATGCGTCGTATCCCGGTCGTGTTCTGGCAGCAGGACGTGTACAGCGTGGCGATGGCGAAGCACCTCGAGTCGCAGGGCGGTTGGCACCGCACGCTGTTGGGGAAGGTCTTCATCCGGATCGAGCGCTTGCTGTTGCGCACCAGCAAGCGCGTCGTCGTCATCGCCGAGGACTTCCTCACCGTGCTCGACGACTGGAAGGTGCCCCGCGAGAAGATCACCGTGGTCGAGAACTGGGCGCCGCTCGAGGAGCTGCCCGTCCGGCCGCGTCGGAATCAGTGGTCCGAACGCCACGGCATCGCAGACGGCGACACCGTGCTCGTCTACGCCGGCACGCTCGGCCTGAAGCATCAGCCGTCCGCACTGCTCGCCGTCGCCGAGGAGTTCGCCGATCAACCCGACGTGAAGGTGTTCGTCGCCTCCGAGGGCATCGGCGCCGACTGGCTCGCCGAGGCGCTCGATCAGGGTGCCGACCCGACGATCATCACGCAGCTGCCGTTCCAGCCGTACGAGGACCTGCCCGACATGCTCGCTGCGGCCGACGTGCTCATGGTCCTGCTCGAACCCGACGCCGGCACGTTCTCGGTCCCGTCGAAGGTGTTGACCTACCACTGCGCGGGGCGGGCGATCCTCGGGGCGATGCCGACCGAGAACCTCGCCAGCCGCAACATCGTCGCCGCCGGTTCCGGCGTGATCGTCGAGACCGGGGACGACCCTGCGTTCGCCGCTGCCGCACGCCAGCTCGTCGACGACGAGGCTCGCCGCGACGCGATGGGGGTCGCCGCCCGCGCCCACGCCGAGGCCGCGTTCGACATCGACGTCATCACCACGCGGTTCGGCGCGCTGATCGCCAACGTCGCCGACGGGCGTGACGCCACGCTCGGCGAGGCCGACGTGGTGCCGGAGCCGGTCGCCACTCGGAGCGCATCGTGAACGACACCACGGAACGCCCCGCTCCCGGCACTGCGACCGACCCGGCAGCGACCTCGGTCGACAGCTCGGTCAATGGTGCGATCGCGCTGTGCATCATCACGTTCAAGCGGCCTGTCGGCCTCGGTCGACTGCTCGACTCGCTGGCCGAGCTCGACACCGGTGGCAACGACGTCCGCGTCGTGGTCGTCGACAACGATCCGGAGGGGTCGGCCCGCGAGGTCGTCGAGGCCGCACGCGCCGACCATCCGTTGCCGATCGCATTCGCAGTCGAGGCACAGCGAGGCATCACTCACGCCCGCAACCGGTGTGTCGCGCTCGCCCACGACGTCGGCGACGTCGGCTGGATCGGTTGGCTCGACGACGACGAGGCACCCCGCTCGGACTGGTTGACGCTGCTGGTCGACACCCAGCGGGCCAGCGGCGCCGACGTGGTCATGGGCCCGTCGGAGCCGATCTACGAGCCAGATGCAACCGACTGGATCATCGAGGCCGGCGTGTTCGATTCGCCACGGTTCCCGACCGGCGACCCGTTCCCCTTCAACTACGCCCGGACCTCCGGGGTGCTCGTGCGGGCCTCGAAGATGCCTGTCGAGGGCTTCGACAACCGACTCGCGCTGAGCGGCGGCTCCGACCGGGTTCACTTCACGCTGATGCACCGGGCCGGTTGCATGTTCGTGTGGAACGACGAGGCGATCGTCGACGAGTGGATCCCGTCCAGCCGGATGAACGTCCGCTGGCTCTGCAAGCGATGGTTCCGCAAGGGCGTGACCCGCAGCCTCACGCTGCTGCTGCTCGACGACCCGACCCTCATTCGGCGCGCCCGCCGCGTCGCCGGCGGTTCGCTGATGGCCGTCCGCGGCCTCGGCCAGGCGCTGTGGGCCGCCCGACGCGGGCGAGTCGCAGCGCTCACTGCGGCATCGCCGATGTTCTTCGGGATCGGCGCGGTCTACGGTGCCTTCGGCCGGCACTACCACGAGTACAAGACGACGCACGGGAGCTGACGATCCGCTCATGAGCCCGACCACGCCGACCCTCGGCCCATTCCTCGACGCCCACGTCGAACCGCTCGGCCGTCCCCCGATCTTCATCCTCGGGATGCTGCAACGGACCGGCACGAACCACCTGTGGGACATGATCGCGCTCCACCCCGACGTCGACGCGCTGCGGCCGGTGTTCGAGGATCACCTCGTCCGCTGGACCCACCACATCGATGCCTACATCGACGACGTCACCCGGTGCTGGTCGCCTGAGTGGGACGTTCCCACCAGCGAAGGCTCGGCACTCGCACACCACCTCGGCCAGGGCGTCGCCCGGTGGGTGGCGTCGCACTCCGACCGGCGCGTCGTCACCAAGATGCCGAGCGTCGAACGGCTCGAGTCGTTCGCCACCTACTTCGCCGACTGCCCGCTCGTGCTGCTCGTTCGCGATGGTCGCAGTGTCTGCGAGTCGGGTGTGAAGAGCTTCGCCTGGTCGTACGAGCGGGCGTTCGTCCGCTGGCGGGACGCGGCACGAGCGGTGCTCGACCTGCGCGCCCGCGCCGACGCCCCGGAGCACATGATCGTCGTCCGCTACGAAGACCTCGTCGACCGGCCCGCCGAGGTGATGCGCGAGGTGTGCACCACCGTCGGCCTCGACCCCGACCGGTACCCGTACGACGAGATCGAGGCGCTGCCGGTTCGGGGCTCGTCCACGGTGAAGTCCGAGCAGGGGAGTGACCTGCACTGGGCGCCGGTGGAGCGCACCGAGTCGTTCAAGCCGAACGAGCGGTGGAGCTCGTGGACCGACGACGTCCACCGTCGCTTCAACGAGGTCGCCGGGACCGAGCAGGTCGCCCTCGGCTACGACTGCGTCGACGTCGGCGGGTCGACCGCTCCCACCGTGCGACTCCGCAACGCCTACGACGAGTTGTGGGACGTTCGCCGTCGCCACGTCCGGATCAAGCTCGGGCGCGTCCGCCGCGCCGTGATGAGGAACCTGAAGTCATGAACGATCACGTCAACACCCGGCCCGCGGCCAGTGGTACGACGGCCGACACGACGTCGACCACCGCATCCGGCCGGTTGCCCGACTGGATCATC
>JBCBDK010000422.1:0-4065 GCA_038529675.1 Actinomycetota bacterium | reverse complement strand
GCCGGGGCGGGTGGCGGGGGGGGGCGCGGGGGGGGCGGTGACGACGGGTCCGGCAACCGTGGTGGCCGCCCCGGCGGCCGCGACGGTCGGTTCGGTGGCCGCGACGGGGGACCGCGAGGTCGCGGCGGGCGCCCGGGTACTCGTGACGATCGTGTCGGTCGACGCCGACCAGACAGCCGGCCCGAACCCGACCGTCCCCTGACCGAAGCCGAGCGTCGCGCCGCCGAGGTACGTGCCCGTCGCGGTCCGCGTCCCTCGCGCGAGGACCGGCCGGTGACGCCGCCGGACCACCAGATCGAGGAGTGGATCGACGAGGGGTCGGTCAGAGACGTAGCGAGAGCCGCGACCGAGCGTGCGTCCACGGAGCCGCGTCGGCGTCGCGAGCCCCGCCCGCTCGACCCTGAGGTCGGCGCGGAATTCGCGGACACGCTCGGTGCCCAACGCGGTGCTCGTCTCTCCGAGCGCCTCGCTCAGGCGTCTGAAGCATTGGATCGTGAGCGATTCGACGAAGCGCGACGACTCGCGGCCGCCATCGCGAAGGAAGCGCCGACCATCGCCGCCGTGCAGGAGGTGCTCGGGCTCGCGTCGTATCGACTCGGCCGGTACAAGCCGGCGCTGCGAGCGCTGCTGGCCGCGCAGGATCTCCGCGCAGAGCCGGCATTGCTCCCGGTCATCGCCGACTGCTACCGCGCGCTCCAACGCTGGGACAGCGTCGATCGCACCTGGAAGCAGATCAAGGCGGCCTCGCCGCCGCACGAGGTGATGGCCGAGGGCCGGATCGTCGTGGCCGGTGCGCTCGCCGACCGGGGTGACATCGAAGGGGCGATCGCCGTCATGGAGCCTGATCGCAAGGCGCCGAAGCGGGTCCGCGACCATCACCTTCGCGAGTGGTACGTGCTCGGCGACCTGTACGACCGGCTCGGTGACCCGATCGCCGCTCGGTCGTGGTTCCAGACCGTGGCCGAGCACGGCGATGTCGCAGACGTGGCCGACCGACTGCGTGCGCTCGGACGCTGAACCCGGCGTGGCGTCGGGCCATGCGAGAGGTGCCGACGTGCTCGGTGCGGGATCGGGCGGCATCGTCGCCGCACGAGAGGTCGGTGGCTACGCTCCGGGACGATGGGCAGCGCACACTTCCGCGCCAACGTCGTCGCGATCGTGACCGACTCGTCGGATCGAGTCCTCGCGTTCGAACGTGGCGACATCGCCGGCCAGTGGCAGCTCCCACAGGGCGGTGTCGACGAGGGCGAATCACCCGAGACGGCGGCCTGGCGGGAGCTCGAGGAGGAGACCGGCCTGTCGAAGAAGCAGGTCGAGCTCGTCGAGGAGTATCCGGAGTGGACGGCCTACGAGTGGCCCGACGGCCCGCGAAAGAACGGTCGACTCGGGCAGTGCCAGCGATGGTTCACGTTCCGGGTGAAGCGCGACGACGTCGAACCGAAGCCGGACGGTGACGAGTTCGTCGACTGGAAGTGGGTCGACCCGGATTGGCTCGTCGAGAACGTCGTCGAGTTCCGGCAAGCCTCCTATCGGCGGGTGCTCGGCTCGCAGTGAGCGACGACCTGTTCTCGGCGGCGGCCGAGACCTCCCGGCTGAGGCGCGCCCCGTTGGCGGCGCGCCTCAGGCCACGCACGATCGACGACGTCGTCGGCCAAGAACACCTCGTCGGACCCGGGCGACCGCTCCGCCAGCTGGTGGAGCGCGACCAGCTGACCTCTGCGCTGCTGTGGGGGCCACCCGGCACCGGCAAGACGACACTCGCGCTGGCAGTGGCCGGGTCGACCGCCCGAGCCTTCGAACAGCTGTCGGCGGTCACGGCCGGGGTCAAGGACGTTCGAGAGACCATCGAACGCGCCCGCCAGCGACTCGGTGAGCGCGATCAGGGCACTATTCTCTTTCTCGACGAGATCCACCGGTTCTCGAAAGCCCAGCAGGATGCACTCCTGCCGGCCGTCGAAGACGGCACGCTGACGTTGATCGGCGCGACGACCGAGAACCCGTTCTTCGAGGTCAACCCGCCGCTGCGGAGCCGTTCCACGCTGTTCCGACTCGAGCCGCTCGACCCGGCGGCGATCGAGACGCTCATCCGCCGTGGGCTCCAGGCCGAAGGGGCCACTGCGGACGACGAGGCCGTCGAGTTGCTGCTCGAACGCGCCGGCGGCGACGGTCGCCAGGTGCTCACGAGCCTCGAGGTCGCGTGCGCGCTCGCCGGCTACGAGCGGGTGGGGCTCGCACACGTCGAGGCCGCTCTCGGCACCTCGGCACTGCGGTACGGCCGCGACGACCACTACGACGTCGTCAGCGCGTTCATCAAGTCGATGCGCGGGTCCGATCCCGACGCGGCGATCTACTGGCTGGCGCGGATGCTCGAGGCCGGTGAGGACGCACGATTCATCGCCCGACGGATGATCATCTTCGCCAGCGAGGACGTCGGACTGGCCGACCCCGGCGCGCTGACCGCTGCTGTCGGAGCCGCTCATGCGCTCGAGCACGTCGGGTTGCCCGAAGCCCAGTTGAACCTGGCGCAAGCGGCGATCCACCTGGCGACAGCACCGAAGAGCAACCGCACCGCGCTGGCGATCTGGAACGCCCGCGCCGCCGTGCGAGACGGCGCGCTCGGCGAGGTGCCGGCACATCTCCGCGACGCCCACTATCAGGCCGCCGATGCCCTCGGCCACGGATCCGGGTACGAGTATCCTCACGCCCATGCCGCCGGTTGGGTCGATCAGCAGTACCTGCCGGACGAACTCGTCGGTCAGCGATGGTACGAGCCGTCGCGTCACGGGGCCGAAGGGCGAGTCGCCGACTCGCTCGCCGAGCGCGCTGGCGACTCCGGCGTCTCGGGGGAGGAGCGGCCATGACCGCTGGTGATCTCGCTGTCGTCCTCGCGTCCGTGGCGCTCTTGATCGGGTTCGCAGCGCTCATCGTCGTCCTGCTGCGAGTGCTCGACACGCTGCGAGATCTACGCCGCGAGGTCGCGGACCTCCGCGCCGAGACCAGGCCGCTGATCGCCGACCTGCGGACCAGCGCTCAGGACGCTCGGTCGACGGTCGACGAGGCCCGCCAGGACCTCGAGCGTTTCGACAAGGTGCTCGGATCGGCGGAGGCGATCGGCGACGCTGTCGGGAGTCGCGTCACCAAGACCGCGTTCTCGTCGCCGGCCATCAAGGCGGCGGGGTTGGCGACCGGATCGAAGCGAGCGTGGCTTCGCTTGCGAGGTCGGCCGACGGCGACACAGCGTTGGCACGACGACGCCCAGATCATCGAGGCCGGCGCTCGCACCGACGATGCGCTCTCGCCGGATCACGCCGGGCGCACACGATCGGATCGGAGACGAGGAGCATGATGAAACGAGTCACGTGGTTCGTCGGCGGCGTCGCCGCAGGTGCCACCGGGGCGAACTACGCCAAGAAGAAGGTGAAGCAGAAGGTGTCCGCCACCGTGGCCCAGACCACACCGGCCGGCATCGCTCGGTCAGCCGTCTCGGGGGCCCGGAACACCGCTGGCCGCGTCGTCGACGCGGTCCGCGAGGGACGCCAGGCGATGCGTCAACACGAGGACGAGTTGAAGGCTCGCCGGGAAGGCCGCCTCACGTCGCTCGACGAACACGTCGCCCCGGGCGACCAGGTCTTCGTCGACGGCGTTCCCGTCGAGTCGGGCCGCGTGATCGTCATGCGCGAGCGGGCGGGGCGCCGGTGACCACGACGGCGGCGACGGCTCGGACGCACACTGGCGCCGACCTCGACGCCGTCGCCGTCGCGTTGCGGTCGGCGCTGCGGCCCGACCAGGTCCGGACCGGTGCCAGCGAGACGCGGTTGTACCGGCACGACGCATCGAACATGGCGAACGCCGCGGCGATCGTCACGTTCCCCGAGTCCGCCGCCGATGTCCAGGCGACCGTGCAGGTCGCCGACCGCTTCGGCGTTCCGTTCGTGCCGCGCGGCTCGGGCACCGGCCTGTCCGGCGGTGCCGTTCCGCCCGACGGTGCGATCGTCATCTCGACCTCGAAGATGAACCGGATCCTCTCGGTCGATGCGCCGAACCGTCAGGCGTGGGTCGAGCCAG
>JBCBDK010000421.1:0-4095 GCA_038529675.1 Actinomycetota bacterium | reverse complement strand
CCCTGGTCGCCACCATCCGTGATGATTCGGACTTGGCGAAGAGCGATATCGAGTGCACTGCTCGTGCCGTTACCGGTCGAGGGAATCGAGACCGGGTTCGTCGGCGAGTCGGCTGAACATGACGACGTCTGGCTGGCTGTCCTTGACGGGTTCCCAGGAGCGGAGCACGCCTTCTCGCGTGAACCCGCATCGCTCGGCGACCTGCTGCGACGCGTCGTTGTCGAGGTTGGTCACCAGCTGGACTCGGGCGATGTCGAAGTCTCGAAACGCCCAGGTCGTGACGAGTTCCAGCGCCTCGCTGGCGATGCCCGTTCCCCGTTGGGCTCGATCGAGCCAGTAGAAGGTCTCTGCCCGTCGCACCCGCGGATCGAACTGGATGCCGATCTGACCGACACAGCGTTCGGATGGGGGGAGGGTGATGGCGAAACGGGCGAGCCCGTGTGCCCAGCCGTCAAGACCTCGTTCGATCCAACGTTTGGCCTGCTCTTGGGTGAGGCCTTCAGGCATCATCGTGTGCCGGGGGATCACTGGGTCGCCACACGCCTCAGCAACGGCTCGGGCATCGCTGACCTTGAACGGTCGGAGCAAGATCCGATTGGTGGCGAGGGGAGGGTCGGGCGGTGCTACCCCTGTCATGGCTTTGAGTATTTCACGCGATCATCCGGCCCACACCGTCGTTTCGAGCTCGCACTCACCGTCAGTGGCGGGTGGCCGGCCTCGATCGGGGTTGATGTCATCCGATAGCGAGCAACCAAAGTGCGTGCCCCTGATGGGGCTGGCCGCCCGGTCAGGCTTGCTGACACTGGTCAGCGGGCCGAGCGTTCGCGACACTGGCCTCGTGACTCGAAAGCCCCTTGGCGTGGTCCTGGCCATCCTCGCGTTCTTGATCGTCGGCTATTGGCCCGTTGACGTGCATTTGGCCACCGACGAGTTGGCCGATGAGTTCAATGACGTCGAGGGGTTCGAGCTGATCGAGCGCGACGTTCGCCTGATCTCCAAGATCTGGGCCGATCGCCCCGACCTGGCGACCATCACGCTTCGTACCGACAGCGACGAACCGGCTGAGGCGTTTCGCCTCACCATGATGCGACGCGGGTTCTCCGCTGAGCCCCAGGTGGCTCCGTTTCATGACGACGCCTCGTTGGACTACTACCAGCGACCTCGAGGTGCGCCGTATGACGACGACATGTACCGAATTCTTGATGAGGATCTGGACGCCGGCACCGTCACCATCGGTATCTCGTTCTTCGACCAGGATTCGATCATCCTCTGGCCGGTGGCCGCGGTGTTCAGCCTGTTCTTCGCCGTCCCCGCGTTCGTTCTGCTCGCACGTCGCCCGCGCAACAGCGCGGCACGTCGTGAAGACGAGCCCGAGCCTGTGTTGGCCGGCTGAGCTCGACCACCGCCTGGTCGTCATCGCCCGTGACGAGCGAGAGGCAGAGGCCGGCGATACCAGGGGCGCTAGTTGTACCGAAACAGGGCGGCCAACGCCGTTTGAATGCGGTTCAGCTCTGGCTCAGGTGAGCGTTGCCGTTGGTTCGACTCGCCGAGATAGACAGGACAGGTGGCACGAATCGCGTTCATCACGTGTGACGGGATGACTGGCGTTGCACCGGACGACCGCTTCCTCGCCGCCGAGCTTCAGTCGATTGGCCACGAGGTTCACGCCGTCTCGTGGACAGACCGCGATCAACAGCAGCGATCTGATGTCCATGTGCTCCGGAGCGCTTGGGACGTGTGGCGAGACGAAACGACGTACACCCAGTACGTCAGATGGCTTGAATGGGCCGAACGAGAGTTGTTCCTGCTGAACCCTCCGTCCGTTGCGGCATGGAGCCTCAACAAGCTCTACATCACCGAGCTCTCGATTCCAGGCGTACGGGTTCCGACGACCGTTCGCGTGCAACGATCGACCTCGATCTCGGCGTCGATGCTTGAGAACGGTTGGTCGCATGCGGTGCTGAAGCCAGCGATCGGCGCCGACGGCGACCTGGTGGTGTTGGTCGACGGCCCACGAGCCGCCCAGCTCGACACCGACGGCCTGCCGCACTCCTGGTGTGACTGGATGTTGCAAGAGTTCGTTCCCGGCGTCCGCAGCCGGGGTGAGGTGAGTCTCGTGTTCGTCGGCGGCGAGCTTCTCCACGCTGTCCTCAAGCGACCATCGACCGGCGAGTGGCGCGTCAACAGCCAGTTCGACCCCCAACCCGTCGAACTCACAACCGTCACGATTCCACCCGAGCTGATTTCCGGGATTCTGGACGCCGTACCGACCGGATGGCTGTACCTGCGAGTCGACGTCGTGATCGACAACGATGAGGTAACGCTGCTGGAGATCGAGACCGGCGATCCCAAACTCTGGTTCGCGCTCGCACCGCCCACGGCTGCCGCGCTCGCGAACGCCATCGACGGCGAGGCGAGACAACGCCTTCACGCCGCTCGATAGCCGGCGAAGGCGGGCACGTGCGGTGCTCGGAACTGGTGCCGTCTCGTGCGGTCAGTCTCGGCTGATTCCGGGCCAGATTGCATCGGTGATGCGTTTCGCGTCCGCTGGGCTGAGCGGGAGGTGCCCGATCGTGAGGCGCGTCCAGAGCGGCCCGTAGATGGCGTCGAGGACGATCTCGTGGTCGAGGTCGCTGCGGATCTGACCGAGTTCGATGCCGCGCACGAGGCGAGCGTGGGACAGGTCGCGGCGGGGTTGCCAGAAGCGATCCCTGAACTCGTTGGCGATCGCTTCGTCGGTCTGGGCTTCGGCGAGCATCTCGCGAACGATGCGGCCGGTCGGTGAGTTGAAGAGCCGGATGACGGTGCGTAGGTGCGCTTCGAAGTCGGCGCGGATGTCGTCGGTTTCTCGGAACGGTGTCTCTTTCATCGTCCCGATCACGAGTGCGTCGAGGATCACGGCAGTGCGCGACGGCCACCATCGGTAGATCGTCTGTTTGGCAACGTTGGCGGCTTCGGCGATGTCGTTGATGCCGACGTCGCCCGGTGGGCGGGAGCCGACGAGGTCGAACGCGGCGTCGAGCACCCGTCGTTCGGCTTCGTCATCTCGAGTGCGTCCTCGGGCCATCATGACAGCCTAGAGGAATTTCTAGACCTTGGGTATTGTTATTCATTTGCGAGACCCGTAGTCTCGTTGATCACAAGTCCCATCAGAACGGAGCACCAAATGAACGCCACGACCCATCGACATCTGCCCCTGGCTGCAGGCAGCTGGACGCTCGACCCGCTGCACTGCACCGTTGAGTTCACCGCCCGACACATGGCCATCTCCAAAGTCCGGGGTCGGTTCCACACCTTCGACGCCACCGTCGTCGTCGGCGACTCGCTGGAGACCAGCTCGCTCTCGGCCCGCGTCGACATGTCGAGCGTCGACACCAACAACGCCGATCGTGACGCCCACCTGCGCAACTCCGACTTCTTCCACGTCGACCAGCACCCCGAGATGACCTTCGAATCGACCGCGATCGAGCCGACAGGCGATGACACCTACTCGGTCGTCGGGGATCTGACCGTCAACGGCATCACCCGCCGTGAGCGCCTCGACGTCCTGTTCCACGGCACCGAGACCTTCCCCGGCGACGGCTCGTTCCACGCTGGCTTCGAAGCCACCGGCACGATCAGCCGCACCGACTACGGCGTCGACTTCAACGTCCCACTCGCCGCCGGAGGCTTCGTCATCTCCGACAGGATCGGCATCGAACTCGACATTCAATTGCTCGCCCCTCAGAACGGATCCGACCGATGAGCAGCATCGGCGTCCTCGGCCTCGGAGCAATGGGCTCTCGGATGGCCGTCAATTACGCGAACGCGGGCCACGACGTCACCGTCTGGAACCGGACACCCGACGTCGCCGACGAGCTGGCCACCGCCCACGGTATGAGTGCAGCGACCTCGATCCAGCAAGCGGTCGGCGAGGCCGACGTCGTGGTTTCGATGGTGACTAACGACGACGCAGCCAACGCAATCTGGCTCGGTGACCATGGTGCGTTCGCCTCGATGCGCCCCGGCTCGATATCGATCGAGTCCTCCACACTCACCCCCCGTATGGTTCGCGAACTCGCGGCTGCAGCGAACATGGCCGAGATGTGCTTCGTC
>JBCBDK010000420.1:0-4109 GCA_038529675.1 Actinomycetota bacterium | reverse complement strand
CAGAAGCTCACCGACGAGGTCGAGTCGCTCGTCACCGAGCTGCGCGAGGTCGCCGGCCGCGACGACCTCAACCTGAACTCGCCCAAGCAGTTGCGCGAGCTCCTGTACGACGACCGCGGTCTGACCCCGATCAAGAAGACCAAGACCGGCCCGTCGACCGACGCCGCCACCCTCGAGAAACTCGAGTCGGAGTGGCCCGAGTTCCTCGTGCCGCTGCGCCGCCATCGGGAAGTGGAGAAGCTGCGAGGCACCTACGGCCAAGGGCTGCTGCACGAGGTCGCCGCGGATGCTCGGATCCACGCCACGTTCAACCAGACGGTCGCGCGCACGGGTCGGCTGTCGTCCGATCAGCCGAACCTGCACAACATCCCGGTGCGGTCGGAGGAGGGTCGGCTGTTCCGTCGTGCCTTCGTGCCCGCCGACGGCACCGAGCTGCTCGTGGCCGACTACAACCAGATCGAGCTGCGCTGCATCGCCCACCTCGCCCACGACCCGGGGTTGATCGAGGCGTTCACCAGCGGGCAGGACATCCACAACGCCACCGCGTCGCGGGTGTTCGCAGTCGCTCCCGAGGACGTCACGATCGATCAGCGGTCGAAGGCGAAGATGGTGTCATACGGCCTCGCCTACGGCATGGAGGCGTACGGCCTCGGCCAGCGATTGAACATCGCCACCGACGAAGCGGCCGTCATCCTCGACGCGTACTTCGAGGCATTCCCGAACGTCAAGCAGTACATGGACGACACGGTTGCCGAGGCCCGCGAGCGCGGGTACACCGAGACGCTCTTCGGGCGCCGTCGCCCGATTCCCGAGCTGATGAACTCGAACTACCGGGTACGTCAGGCGGGGGAGCGCCAGGCGATGAACGCCGGCATCCAGGGCCTCGCCGCCGACATCTTCAAGGTCGCATTGGTTCGGATCGACGAGATGCTGACCGAACAGCAGGCCGAGAGTCGTCTGATCCTGCAGGTGCACGACGAGGTGATCCTCGAGGTGCCGCCCGCCGAGAAGGACACGATCGGCGACCGGGTGATCCAGCTGATGCGCGGTGCTGCCGAGCTCGACGTGCCCCTCGAGGTCAACGTGGCCTGGGGCACCACCTGGGCCGACGCCAAGGGATGATTCGAGCCGTCGCGGCTCGGACCGGTCGCCACCGCCGATCTGCGTTCGGTTCGTCCCGGTTTCCGAGCCCGGAGGTACGCAGATCGGAGGGAGCCCAGCCGCTCCAGTCGCTCCGCCGATCTGCGTTCGGTTCGTCCCGGTTTCCGGGCCCGGAGGTACGCAGATCGGAGGGGTGCGGGTGGGGCAGCGCGTAGCGTTGCGGCTCGATGGGCCACTGGTTCGAGGAGCTCGCCGACCACATGGGGCCCGCGTACCTCCGCTATTCGTTCACGAAGGGGACGGTCCAAGAGGTCGATCACCTGGTCGATGCACTCGGGCTCGAGCCGGGCGCCCGTCTCCTCGACGTCGGGTGCGGGCCGGGTCGCCACGCGCACGAGTTCGCGCGCCGCGGCATGGACGCCCACGGCATCGACGTGAGCGAACGGTTCGTCGAACTCGCCCGCACCGACGCACCCGACGGTGCGACGTTCGAGACGCTCGACGCCCGGGAGCTGGCCTTCGAGGCAGCATTCGACGCGGTCGTCTGCCTCTGCCAGGGCGCGTTCGGGCTGATGACAGCGAACGGCGACGACGAGACCGTGCTCGCCGGCATGTCGAGAGCGCTCCGGCCGGGCGGTCGATTGGCGCTCAGCGCGTTCAGTTCGTACTTCGTGGTGCGGCACTGGGAGGGCGCCGACTTCGACGCCGACACCGGCGTCAACCACGAGCGCACCGAGGTCCGCAGCGTCGACGGTACGCCGAAGGCGGTCGACCTGTGGACCGGGTGCTACACACCGCGCGAGCTGCGACTCCTCGCACATGCCCACGGCTTCGAGGTCGACTCGATCAGCAGCGTCGAGCCGGGTGCGTACGGCACGGACCCGCCGACGGCGGACACCGCCGAGTTCCTCCTCCTCGCCACGCGTCGATGACGGCCGGTTCGAGCTGGCGGCGGGACGTCTCGGCACCGAGCCGAGCGCTGAACTCCTCGTAGGCTCCGGTCGTGCTCACGCGGCGGACGTTCGACGAAGAGGTGCTCGAGTCGTTCGAGAGCGAATGCGGACGCTGCCGATCGATGTCGGAACACGAGCGACGCGTCGTGACCGAGGCGGTCGCGGTCGGCCCCGTCCGCGTGCCGTTCACCGCTCGACGTCGCCGGTCCGTGCTCTGCACGCGATGCGGAACGCTCAAGGGCGACCGTGATCTGGTCGATCTCGGTTCGGTCGCGGTTCGAGCGGCCTTCCGGCGGGCCTTGATCGGTGCGGCGCAGCGCGCCGGTGATGGGGTCGCCGACGGGAGGACTCGACGCGCGCTCGAGCCGGTGATGGCCGATCACGGCCTCGAGCCCGTCGCGGACGAGGCGTACGATCTCGATACTGCGCTCACCGAGCTGCGCGAGCTCGCCAGCCCGGTCATCGCTGGGAAGCTCGTCGTGGCCGTCGCTGTCGTCGGCGGCGAGGTCGCCTACGCGAGGGCCGGCGACGACGTCGCCCGTCGGGTCGGCCGTGCGCTGCTGCTCTCGGAGAACCAGATCGACGAGGCGATGGCAGGAGCGCGGTGAATCCGGTCGATCGACTGAAGACGCTGCTCGACCCGGAACGGCTGGCGGTCGCTGGTGCGCTCGCCGTCGGGCCCGGATCGGTGTCGGAGCTGGCCGGGCGCACCCAGCTCGCCGATCGTCGCGTGCTCGAAGCGCTCGGCGATCTGGTGTCGGCGGGCCTCGCCCATCCCGACGGTGCGGTGTTCCGGCTCGACCTCGCGTCGCTCCAGGAGACGGGTCGGGCGCTCGCGGACACGGAGCTGCCGATGGACCCCGTGATCGGCTTCGGCATGACCGATGAGGAGCGGCTCGTGTTGTCCCGCTTCTTCGAAGGTCGAACGCTCGCCGAGGTGCCGAGCTCTCGTGCCAAGCGGCTGATCGTGCTCGAGCGACTCGCGCTGGAGTTCGACCTGGGCCGCCGGTACCACGAGTTCGAGGTCAACGACATCCTCGGTGCGTTCCATCCCGACTGGTCCACGTTGCGTCGTCACCTGGTCGATGAGGGATTCCTCGATCGCGAGCAGGGCGGGCGTGGCAACGTGTACTGGCGAAGCGGCGGCCGTGTCCCCGGCCTTGGTACGCCGAGCCCTGCGTGACGCCCTGACCGTGACGATCAGGCGGTTCTGGTCGAGGCGGCGGCTTCGAGCCCGAGCTCGGAGATCGACGACTCGCGCATCTCGACCTTGCGCACCTTGCCGGTCACGGTCATCGGGAAGTCGTCGACGAACTTCACGTAGCGCGGCACCTTGAAGTGGGCGATCCTCCCGCGACAGAACTCCTTGACCGCGTCCTCGTCGAGGTCCGAGCCGGCGCGCGCCTTGACCCACACCATCAGCTCCTCGCCGTACTTCTCGTCGGGCACGCCGATCACCTGGGCGTCCTCGATGTCGGGGTGGGTGTAGAGGAACTCCTCGATCTCCCTGGGGTAGATGTTCTCGCCACCGCGGATCACCAGGTCCTTGATGCGGCCGACGATGTTGACGTAACCGTCGTCGGCCATGACGGCGAGGTCGCCGGTGTGCATCCAGCCGTCGGCGTCGATCGCCGCCGCGGTCTTGTCGGGGTCGTTCCAGTAGCCCTGCATCACCGAGTAGCCGCGGGTGCAGAACTCGCCCGGGGTGCCGCGCTCGACCGTCTCGCCGGTGTCCGGGTCGACCACTCGGATCTCGACGTGGGGATGGACGGCGCCGACCGTCTCGGTCTGATGCTCGAGCGTGTCGCCGGGGATGGTCTGCGTCGACACCGGCGAGGTCTCGGTCATGCCGTAGCAGATCGTGACGTCGCGCATGTGCATGTCGGTGATGCACTGCTTCATCACCTCGACCGGGCACGACGACCCGGCCATGACGCCGGTTCGGAGCGACGACAGGTCGTACTCGCCGAACAGCTCGTGGCCGAGTTCGGCGATGAACATCGTCGGGACGCCATAGAGCGCAGTGCACCGTTCGTTCTGCACCGCGTCGAGCAC
>JBCBDK010000419.1:0-4114 GCA_038529675.1 Actinomycetota bacterium | reverse complement strand
CGCTCCCGCTCACCTGATGACCCATCTCGGCGAGCGCGATCGCGATCGCACTCATGCCGGGTCCCCCGACGCCCACGACGTGGAGTCGATGCGGGATCGACAGGTCGAGCGGCGCCTCGGGAACGGTGCTCGCGGTGATGGCGCTCTCGGTGGTCATCGTCGTAGAGAGGCTAGGTCGGGGACCCCGACCGTTGGGCGACACCCTCGATGAGTTCAGCGAGGGCGCCCGAGCGGTGTATCTCGCCTCGTCGACGGGCAGCGGCCGAGAGTGCGGCCCGTGCCTCCTCGTCCCGACGAAGCCGCTCGATCTCGGTCGGCAGCGAGGCGACGTCGGCTTCGTCCAGCAGGATCGCCGCGCCGTCGTCGGTCAGCCAGCGGACGTTGTCGTGCTGATGCTGCTCGGCCGCGCCCGCCCACGGGACGAGGACGGCCGGCACGCCGGTGACCGCCACCTCGTGCACGGTGCTGGCGCCTCCCCGACCGACGAGGAGGTCGGCCGCGGCGTAGACGCTCGGCATGTCGGCCTCGTAGCCGACGACCTGGTGGAGGACCCCGTCGCCCTCACCGGCCTCGGCTCGCACGACGTCGACGGTCTCCGCCCACCGCTCCCCTGCGACCTGTCGGACCGCGAGACCCGCGTCCGCACGGTGATCGGTGACGTAGCCGGCGATCGCCCCGTTCAGCACACCGGACCCGAGTGAGCCGCCCATCACCGCCACCATGAAGCGGTCGCCGGGTACCCCGAGCCGACGCCGGGCCTCGGCTCGGTCCCGATCGCGGTCCAGATCGAGGATCGACCGCCGGACCGGCGCGCCGGTCATCGTCGCCCGCGGCAACGGGGACGACTCGAACGCGACCGCACACGCAGCGGCGCGTTTCGCGGCGACCTGGCTCGCCCGTCCCGGGCGGCGGTCGTACGACACGACCACCACGGGGACGTCGAGCGAGCGGGCTGCGAACACGGCCGGCATCGAGGCGTAGCCGCCGACGGACACGACGACCTGCGGCTGCAGCCGACGGAGGAGTTCGATCGCCGCCCGGCGGGCTCGCCACATCTTGGGGACGAACGCGAGGTTGCGGCGGCTCAGGCTGCGCTGGAAGCCGACGACGTCGAAGTACGTCGCCTCGTACGGCGTGTCGGGCAGCAGCCGGGACTCGATGCCTCGCTCGCAGCCGACGTAGTGGATTTCGGCGGCGTCCCGGCCGCCGTCGACGAGGGCGTCGGCGACGGCGAGCGCTGGCAGGACGTGACCGGAGGTGCCGCCGCCGGTGACGACCGCGAAGACGGTCATCGGGCTCGACGGGTCTCGACGCCGCGACGTCCGCCGGTGTCGATTCGACGCGCCACCGAGAGCAGGAGCCCGGCCGCCAACATCGAGACGAACAGCGAGCTGCCCCCGGCGGAGAAGAACGGCAACGTCAGCCCCGTGACGGGCATCAGGCCAGTCACCCCGCCGAGATTCACGAGCGTCTGCACACCGAACCACGCGGCCACACCGCCGGCGAGCAGCATGCCGAACCGGTCGGGAGCGGCCAGCGCCGTCTGGATGCCGAACCACACGAGCACGATGAAGCCGAGGATCACGGTGGCGGCACCGATGAACCCGAGCTCGTCGGCGATGATCGCGAAGATGAAGTCGCTGTGCGCATACGGCAAATAGCCGAGCTTGCCCTTGCTGCCGCCGATGCCCGAGCCGGTCAGCCCGCCCGAGGCCATGCTGACGAAGCCCTGGTACATCTGGTAGCCGAGGTGGTCGCGGTTGCCCTCGGGGTCGAGGAAGGCGGTGAACCGGTCGATCCGGCGCTGACTCGTGATGACGAACACGATGCCGGCAGCGACCGACAGGGTCGTGATCGCAGCGAGCGGACGGAACGGCATGCCGGCGATCCATGCGATCGCGAGGACGATCGCCCCGAGGACGATCGCCGACCCGAGGTCCTTCTGCGCGAGGCACAGCCCGGCGCCGACTGCGGCGATCGCCGCGAGCGGATACACGGTCCGAGTCCGGTGGTTCATGATCGTCCGACGGCGGGTGAGCAGGTCGGCGGTGGCGACCACGACGACGAACTTGAGCAGCTCCGACGGCTGTGCGCTGAAGCCGCCGACCCGGATCCATGCTCGGGCACCGTTCACCGTCGAGCCGATGCCGGGGGCGAAGGGCAGCAGCATCGCGATCACACCGACGACACCGAGCGGGATGGCGAGCCGACGCCACGCGTCGTACGGCACCCGGGCGACGACTGCGAGTGCGATGAGGCCGAGGCCAGCCCACACCGACTGGCGGAGGAACACGTGGTACGGCGAGTTGCCGATGTTGGCCTGGGTCACGGCCGATGCGGACAGCACCATCACCAAGCCGAGCGTGACGAACACGACGACGACCCCCACGATGCCGTACCAGGTACCGGTCGGTGGCGCGAGGCGTTCCCGCCGCCGAGTGGTTCGGCGCGGTCCGTCGCTCGCGGGTGCACGACGGTGGGCTCGCGGGGCGCCGACGCGGTCGAGGGTGGCGAGACGCCGGTCGCGGACGGAGAGTGTCGATGCCATGGTCGCTCCAGGTGGTCAGCTACGGGACGGACCGGTCGAATCGGTCGGGTCGGTCGAATCGGTTGTGACGGACAGATACGGCGCGGCGAGCGCCCGGAACCGGTCGCCCCGAGCTTCGAACGACGGGAACTGGTCGAGGCTGGCGCATCCGGGTGAGAGCAGGACGGTGTCCCCGGCCTCGGCGAGTCCGGCGGCGACGGGAACGGCAGCGTCCAGCGTGTCGACGACCTCGACGGTCGGCACGCGGTCGAAGGCGCGGGCGACGGCGTGCCGAGTCTCGCCCAACGCCACCACCGCCTTCACGCGGTCCTGGTCGGTCGCCATCTCGCTGAGGTCGACTTGCTTGTCCTTGCCGCCGGCGACGAGCACGATCCGATCGAAGCCCGAGATCGCGGCGCGCGCGGCGTGGGGCGTCGTCGCCTTGGAGTCGTTGAACCACGTCACGCCGCCCGCCTCGCCGAGTTGCTCGAGGCGATGCGGTGGCCCGACGAACGTCCCGAGCGCCACCTCGACCTCGGCCGGTGTCGTGAGGCCGGCCTCGATCACGAGCGCCGCGGCGGCGAGGGCGTTGTCGATGTCGTGCGGCAACGAGCGCCACATGGCGTCGACACGGGCGATCTCGCCGGCGGGTCCGACGAGCCGGCCGTCCTCGACGCGGTAGTCGGCGACGCGAGAGTCGACGAGCGCCGCGCCGTACGCCACCCGACGCCCGGGCGCGTCGGCGAGGTGACGCATCACCGTCGGGTCGCCGGCGTGGCCGATCGCTGCGTCCTCCGGCCGCTGGTTCGCCCAGATCCGCGCCTTGGCCCGCTCGTAGGAGGCGAGGTCGTGGTGCCAGTTGAGATGATCGGGTGCCAGGTTGAGCCAGGCCCCGGCGTCGGGGCGGAACGTCGGCGTGAATGCCAGGCGGAAGCTGCTGCACTCGACGACGAAGGCCTCGAGGTCGTTCTCGATCGCGTCGACCAGCGGCGTCGGCGTGTTGCCGGCGTCGACGGTGGACCGGCCCGCGGCGCGCAGCATGTGGGCGGCGAGCAACGTCGTCGTGGTCTTGCCGTCGGTGCCGGTGACGGCCAGCATCGGGCGGGGGCCGCCCGGACGCTCCTGCTCCCACCGGTAGGCCAGTTCGAGCTCGGTCACCAGATCGGCACCGGCGGCCTGCGCGAGCTCGACCAGGCGATGTGTCTCGGGCACGCCCGGCGCTGGGCACACGAGGTCGCTCGCCGACACGAGTGAGCGCAGCACTGCGTCGTCGGGTGCATCGAGCAGTTCGACGTCGAGCTCGGCGGCGCGGCGTTGCGTCGTGTCATCCACGACGTCGTCGACGACCACCACCTCGTGACCGTGCCGGCGCAGCGCACGGACCGTCGACGCCCCGGCGACCGCCAAGCCCCAGACCAGTGCTCGCTCCATGGCGTCAGCCACCGATCCCGTCGGCCGACAACCCGGAGAAGTCGGCGATGAAGATGCCGAGCGCAAGGCCGACACAGATCGCCGCGATCAGCCAGAAGCGGATGATGACCGTGGTCTCCGGCCACCCCACCACCACTTCGAGCTGATGGGGTGGCC
>JBCBDK010000418.1:0-4116 GCA_038529675.1 Actinomycetota bacterium | reverse complement strand
TCCCGACGCTGAGGCTCCATCCGAGGAGCGCCCAGATCGACCACCACGCTGACAAGTCACCGGCGATGCCGGCTCGGAGGTTGGTCAGGAGGTTCACGAGAACGATCAGGACCATGGTCGCGGCGAAGACGGCGGCGTGGAGACGGAACGCAAGGATCTGCTCGGCGTGCCGTTCGGTATCGGCAACGGCGACGGGGCCCGGGACGTTCACGATGTACCGCCGATCGTGACGAGGGTCTTGCCGGTGACGCCACGCTGGTCGAGGCGTGCGATCGCGTCGGCGACGCCGGCGAGGTCGGTGCGGGCACCGATCAGGGGAGTGACGCTGCCGTCGGCGAGCATGTCGGCGAGCGGTGCGATGAAGTCGGTCGACTCCTTCGAGATGAATGCCGTGAGTCGCTGGCCGATGAACGGCGACCACAGCGCGGCACGAACGTTGCGCCCGATCCCGCCAGTGACGCGGCCACCGTCCTCGCCACCGACGATCACGAGCGTGCCGGTCGGCGTGAGGGCTCGGCGGAGCCGGCGAAGCGGGTTGCGGCCGGCGATGTCGATGATCAGGTCGAACGTCGTCCCGATCTCGTCGATCGGAGTCGTCCGATGGTCCACGGCATGGGCTGCTCCGAGCGCTCGCACCGTGTCGAGGTTCGCCGCGCCGGCGACGCCGGTGACCTGGGCGCCGAGGGCGGTGGCGATCTGCACGGCGAAGCTGCCGACTCCCCCGGAGGCGCCGATCACGAGCACCCGCTGGCCCGGCGTCACTCGACCGACCGTCGTGAGCGCCTGCAGCGCCGTGATGCCCGAGATGGTCGCAGCAGCGGCATGCTCGGCGGTGACGTTCGGCGGTCGCATCGCGAGCTTGTCGACGTCTGCGACGGCGTACTCGGCGAAGGCGCCGTCCGCGACGCCCATCACCCGGTCGCCGACCTCGAAGCGACCGACGTCGGGGCCGACAGCGACGACGCGACCGGTGACGTCGGAGCCGAGCACCGGCTGTTTCGGTCGGAACACCCCGAAGCCGGCGACCCGGAGCAGGAGGGGCAGCCCGGTCATGAGGTGCACGACGCCGCGATCGATCGCCGACGCCTCGACCTCGATGACGACCTGTCGGTGCCCCGCGGTGGGCATGGCGATCCGCTCGAGTTCGACCGACTCGGCGTTGCCGTAGCGATGCCGGACGGCGGCAGTCATCGAGTTCGGCAGCTCGCCGCCCGTCGTCGCGCTCGTCGAGCTGAGTTGTGTAGTGGTGTTCATCGGTTGCTTCCTTTCGATTGTCGTACTTTGTACGATCACGTGGACAACCATACTCGTACTTTGTACGATGTCAAGCGGGGCGGAAGGGAGATCACGAGATGGCGACAGCGACGGCAACGACGCAGCCGGCGAAGCGACCGCGGATGACGAGGGAGCGGGTGCTCGCAGGCGCGCTCGAGCTCGCCGACCAGACCGGCGTCGCCGACCTCACCATCCGCCGGCTCGCAGAGGCCCTCGGCAGCAAACCGATGACCATCTATCACCACGTGCCGAGCAAGGACGAGATCCTCGACGGCATCGTCGACCTCGTGTTCGCCGAGATCGACCTTCCCGACCTGGAACTCGACTGGAAACCGGCGGTCCGGGCACGCTGTGTGTCCGCACGTGAGGTGCTGGCACGGCACCCGTGGGCCGTGCCACTCATGGAGTCGAGGCGCTCACCGGGGCCGGCAACGCTCCGACACCACGACGCCGTGGTCGCGTGCCTCCGCTCAGGCCTGTCGCTGACGATGACGGGCCACGCGTACGCCGTGCTCGACGCGTTCGTCTACGGGTTCGCGATCCAAGAGGCGGCGCTCCCGTCAGCGGGTGACGAGATGGACGAGGTGGTCGACGACCTCGTCACCGACGAACTCGCCGACCACTTTCCCGCTTTGCACGAGTTTGCGACCGGCCGTGCGATGCAGCCCGGCTACGACTTCGGCGACGAGTTCGAGTTCGGCCTCGATCTCATCCTGGATGCGCTCGAGGCGCGTTCACACAGCGAGTGACTCGACGGTCTGTCGGTCGAGCCAGCTCAGGATCACTCGATTCGTCTCGTCGGGCTGCTCGCGGGCCAGCCGGGACACAACACGATCGGTCGACCACGGTGCTCTCGCCCCGCTTCGAAGACTTCGAGTTCGACACCGTTGACCGGAATGATGGTGGGTTCGGGGAAGGTGGCTGCAACGGGCATGGCGTGTCCTCGTTCTGAGTGGGCGTTCTGGTGTGGGCGATGGTGGAACCGACCTCACGGTACGAACCGTTGCGGACAGCCGGTGTCCGCAACTGGCGTCGATTCCGTCGCGATCGGGTCAACGACGGAACCGATGGAGATGGGGGTCGTCTTCGACCCGAATCTCGTCTGCACCACGAGCGCGCCAGCGCGCTCTCATCGAATCCGCCTCGACGCGGATCGCGCACTGCTTGTAGTTCGGTTCGCGTGAGATCGGGTCGAACGCGTCGACCGTCAGGTGGTTGACGCACGCTTCGTCGAAGTGCATCGGTACGAACACCTCGCCCGCCCGCACCGTCTCGGTCACGCGAACGAGCACGCCCGACACGGCGCCGCGTCGACTCACCAGCCGCGCACGGTCGCCCGACGAGACCCCCACCGACCGAGCGTCGGTCGGGTTGATCGACATCCACGCCTCGGGCACCAAGTGCTCGAGCACGGCGGCCCGCCCGGTCTTCGTGCGCGTGTGCCAGTGCTCAACCGTGCGGCCCGTGTTCAGCACGAGGGGAAACTCGCTATCGGGCTGATCGCCGAACGGCACCGCATCGACCGACGTCAGATGCGCCCGACCGTCGGGGTGATGGAAGCGACCGTCGGCATACAGGTGAGCGGTGCCGCCGGGTACGTCGGCCGTGCACGGCCACTGCACACCGCCCTCGGCGTCGATCAGGTCGTACGTGATGCCGCTGTGATCGCACGGCCGACCCGCCGACACCCGCCGCCACTCCTCGTACGCGTCCTCGGGCACCTTCCACCCCGGGAACACGTCGTCGGCCACGCCGGCCGCGTCGGCGACCCTGAGGAAGATGTCGAAGTCGGGTTCGGCGCGACCTGGCGGCGGCACTGCGGCCCGCGCACGCGACACGCGTCGCTCCGAGTTCGTGTACGTGCCGTCCTTCTCACCCCACGTCGCTGCGGGGAGGACGATGTCGGCCAGCTCGGTCGTCGGTGTCTCGAAAGCGTCCTGCACGACGAGCAGGTCGAGCTCGCGCAACGCCTGCTCGGTGCGAACCCGGTTCGGAAACGACACCAGCGGGTTCGTCGCGATCACCCACAGCGCCTTGATCGTGCCGTCGAGCACGCCGTCGACGATGTCCGGATACGCGCGCCCGCGTTCGGTCGGCAACCGATCGACGTCGACGGCCCAGAGCTCGGCCAGCTCGGCGCGGTGACTTGGGTCGTCGTAGGCGCGATAGCCGGGCATCGATGCGGTGAAGCCGGTCTCCCGGGTTCCCATCGCGTTGCATTGGCCAGTGATCGACATCGGTCCGGTGCCAGGACGACCGATGTTGCCGGTGATCGCACACAGGGTGTTGATCAGCGCGACCGTGTCGGTGCCCTGCTCGGAGTGGTTGACACCCATCGTCCATGCGATCATCCCCCGCTCGGCCCGCCCGAACGTGCGAGCCACGGCGACCACGTCGTCGGCGCTGATCCCGCATTCCACGGCGACGACGTCGGGTGTGTAATCCGCCACGTCGCGGCGCAGGCGGTCGAGGCCGACGGTCGATGCGTCGATGAACGGGCGGTCGATCAGGTCGTCGGCGAGCACCTGGCGGATCAGCCCGTTCAGGAACGTGATGTCGGTCCGCGGCAGCAGCGGGACGTGACGGTCGGCCAGCATCGTCGTCTTCGTCACCCGCGGGTCGACGGCCACGACGACGCCGTGCTCGTTGCGCAGCACGCGCGGCGCGAGCAACGGATGATTGTCGGCGATGTTGGCGCCGATCAGCAGCAGGCAGTCGGCCACTTCGAGGTCCGCGTACGACGATGGTGGGCCGTCGCTGCCGAACGTCGCCTTGTAGCCAGATACCGCACTGGCCATGCACAGCGTCGTGTTCCCGTCGCTGTGCGGGATCCCGAGCCCG
>JBCBDK010000417.1:0-4128 GCA_038529675.1 Actinomycetota bacterium | reverse complement strand
CGCTGACCATCGGTGGCGCCAACATCACGGCCACCGACGTCGAGGCCAGCAACGGCGTCATCCACGTGATCGATGCGGTGATCGTGCCGCCGTCGATCGACCCGGCGGCGCTGCTCGGCTGATCGGGCACTGAACCATCGGCTGCGAGGCCGAGTCCCTCCCGCGCGATGGGGCGGAGCCGCCGGGCTCCGCCCCATCGGCGCGTCTGGGCGGTGGTCGTCGTCGCCACCGAGCCGGGCGGAGGATCGGGCGGGGTCGTCGGTTGTCGAGCGCACTCCCGGTCGGGCAGGATTCGCGGATGGCCGACGTACCCCGACCGATCGATCTGCTCGCGCATCGACCCCCGTTCCTGTTCGTGGACGAACTGCGGTCGCTCGATCCGGGCGTCGGGGCGACCGGGGTGTGGCGCCTGACCGGCGACGAGTGGTTCTTCCCCGGGCACTTTCCCGGACGGCCGACCTTGCCGGGCGTGCTGATGTGTGAATCGATCGCTCAGGTCGGTGCGTGCGCACTGCTCGCCAGCCCCGACTTCGCCGGCCGGCTCCCTCTGTTCGGGGGTCTCGACGGCGCACGATTCCGACGCCAGGTAGTCCCCGGCGATGAGCTCGTCGTCACGGTCGAGCTCGGTCGGCTGTCGGCGAGAGCGGGCAAGGGATCGGGTCGGGCCGAGGTCGACGGTGAGATCGCTGCGAGCTGCGACCTGATGTTCGTCTTCGCCGACGCATAGTCGAGGGAACGGCGACACGCGGCACCGCGTGCCTCGGCGTCGATCACGCTCTGATCGAAGCGACTCCTCGCTTCGACGCTGTCGGTCAGCGCGGCGGGCCGATGACGACCGAGCCGTTGTGACCGCCGAAGCCGAAGTTGTTCGAGATCACGGGGCCGGGTTCCCACGGACGGGGCTCGCCCACGACGAGATCGACGTCGAGTTCCGGGTCGACGGCGGTCGTGTTGGCGGTGGGCGGAATCATGCGGTGCTCGATCGACAGCAAGGCCGCAGCCGCTTCGAGCGCGCCGGCGGCGCCGAGCGCATGTCCGGTGACGCCCTTGGTCGACACGACCGGCACCGCCTTCGGACCGAAGACCTCGGTGATGGCGGTCGCCTCGGCGGCGTCGTTGAGTGGCGTCGAGGTGCCGTGCGCGTTGACGTGGCCGACCTCGCTCGGCTCGAGGCCGGCGTCGGCGAGCGCGAGGCGCATGCATTCGATCGCACCGACACCGCCCGGTGCGGGCGCCGTGATGTGATGCGCATCGGCGTTGCTCGCCCCACCCAGGATCTCGCCGAGGATCGGGGCGCCACGCGACTCGGCGTGCGACCACTCTTCGAGCACGAGCACGGCGGCGCCTTCGCCCATGACGAACCCGTCGCGGTCGGCATCGAAGGGTCGTGAGATGCCCGTGGTGGACAGCGCGGTCATGTTGCCGAAGCCGGCGAGGCTCGTGGCCGTGGCGGCCGACTCGACCCCACCCGTGGCGGCGGCGTCGATGATGCCCCAGCGGATGAGACGTGCGGCGTAGTTGATCGAGTGTGACCCGGCGGCGCACGCCGTCGTGATGGTCTCGTTCGGTCCACGAAGCCCGTAGCGCATCGAGATCGCCGCACCCGACGCGTTGGTCATCATCATCGGAACGAGGAACGGCGACACCCGTCGGTCGCCCTTCTCCAGGCGGACCTGGACCTGCTCTTCCAAGGTGTGGAGTCCGCCCACGCCCGTGGCGAAGATCGTCCCGAATCGATTCGCGTCGATGCCGATGTCGTCCACGCTGCCGGCGCAGTCGAAGGCCTCCGCCGCAGCGGCGAGTGCGAACTGCTCGACGCGATCTGCCCGGCGCGCGAGCTTCGGGCTGTCGAACCAGGGGGTCGGGTCCCAGTCCTCGACGGTGATCGACCGAACGCCGGACGCGCCCGGGCCGAGCAATCCGTCCCAGAAGGCCGATCGGCCGATGCCCGCAGGGGCGACGACGCCGAGGCCGGTGACTGCGACCCGCCGCCCGCCGGGGGTGGCGGGTGCGTCACTCATCAGAGCTTGCCGGCGACGAGGTCGTAGGCGTTCTGGATGGTCTCGACGCCCTCGAGCTCCTCTTCGGGCACCTCGATGTCGAACTCCTCTTCGAGCGCCATGACGAGCTCGACGAGGTCGAGACTGTCCGCGTCGAGGTCGTCACCGAACTTGGCCTCGGGGACGACGGCGTCCTCTTCGACCGACAGCACTTCGACGACGGCCTTGCGAAAGCGGCCGAACAGTTCCTGATCCACGATGTTTCTCCTGGTGGTTGTGGGTGACTTGAGAGTCTATTGACGGATTCAGTGGCCCATGCCGAGGCCGCCGTCGACGGGGATCACCGCACCGGTGATGTACGCGCCGTCTGGCCCGGCGAGGAAGTCGACGACGCCAGCGATCTCGTCGGGGTCGGCCATGCGGCCGAGCGGCACCTGCTCGGTGATCGTCGTCAGCTGGTCGTCGGAGAGCGCAGCGGTCATGTCGGTGGCGACCGGGCCGGGCGCGACGACGTTGACGGTGATGCTGCGCGAACCGAGCTCGCGGGCGAGGGACCGGGCGAATCCGACGAGCCCGGCCTTCGACGCTGCGTAGTTCGCCTGACCCGCCGAGCCGAGGAGGCCGACCACCGACGACATGAGCACGATGCGGCCGCGACGAGCCTTGAGCATCGCCTTGGCCGCACGCTTCGCCACGCGGTACGAGGCGGTGAGGTTGGCGTCGATGACCGCGGCGAAGTCGTCCTCCGACATCCGTAACAGCAGGCCATCGCGCGTGACACCGGCGTTCGACACGAGGATCTCGACCGAGTCGCCGAAGTGGTCCTCGACGGCGGAGAACGCCGCATCGACCTGATCGCCGTCGGTCACGTCGCACTGCACGCCGAACAGTCCGTCCGGCGGTGGCGACGAGTGGTAGGTGACCGCGACGCGGTCGCCCCGCTCGGCGAGGCGGCGGGCGCAGGCGAGGCCGATGCCGCGTGAACCGCCCGTGACGAGGACGACCCTCCCTGGTTCGGTGTCGGGCTCGGTCACGTGGATCCTCCGTGGCGGGTCGGAGCGAGGCCGGGGCTCCAGCGGACCACGGCGGCAGCAGCGGTCATCCCGGCGCCGAAGCCGACGAACAAGATGAGATCGCCGTCGGCGACTCGGCCCGCGTCGAGCGCGTCGGCGAGGGCCAACGGTATGGATGCGGCCGAGGTGTTCCCCGTGCGATGCAGCACGACCGACGCACGCTCGTGCTCGATCCCGAGCCGGTCGAGCGCCGCGTTGATGATCCGTGTGTTCGCCTGGTGGGGAACGACGAGCGCGATGTCGTCCGCAGTGACGCCGGCCGCGTCGAAGGTCGACGTGGCGGAGTCGACCATGATCCGGACCGCTCGGCGGAAGACCTCCTTGCCTTCCATCACGAGCGTGCCACCCACCTCGCAGAACAGCGCCTCCTCCGCGGCGCCGTCGGCATCGAGGTGCCACGACAGGAGTTGATTGCCGCTCTCGACCGCCTCGAGCACCACCGCTCCTGCGCCGTCGGCGAACAGGATTGCCGTGCCGCGGTCGTCCCAGTCGGTGATGCGCGACAGCGTGTCGGTCCCGATGACGAGCACCTTGCTTGCGCCCATCGCGATCATGCCGTGCGCCTGGACGAGGCCGTAGACCCAACCGGAGCAGGCGGCGTTCAGGTCGTAGGCGCCGCAACGAAGGCCGAGCTGATGCTGCACGGTGGCCGACGTGGCCGGCACCGCACGATCGGGTGTGGTGGTGGCGAGGATCAGCGCATCGATCTCAGACCGGTCGACACCGGCCATGGTGATCGCCGCCTGGGCCGCCTCGACCGACAGCCCCGCTGTCGTGCCACCGACGCGCCGTTCGTGGATGCCGGTCCGTTCCCGGATCCACTCGTCGCTCGTGTCCATCCGGGCTTCGAGGTCGCGGTTGGTGACGACCTTGTCGGGCAGGGCGGTGCCCCAACCGGTGATGACGGCGCCTCGGACGCCGGGCGTGGTGGCAGGCATCAGCTGGTCCTCAACCAGGCGATCGGCTGTCGGGCGGTGACCCGTTCGGTGTCGACGGCGATGTAGCTCTGCAGCAACCCGGCGAAGGGGGAGCGCACCTCGTGATCGCCGACGTGG
>JBCBDK010000416.1:0-4130 GCA_038529675.1 Actinomycetota bacterium | reverse complement strand
CTCGGACGTCGTCGATGTGGTCGCTGCTGACGTCGTGGTCGAGGCGCCGGGCGGCGCGGTACCGCCGGGCGCGGTCGTCGCAGCGGTGGCGTCGTCGCCCCCGCCGCCGATCCAGCCGAGCGCGAACGCAGCGAAGACGCCACCGAGAACGAGGGCGAGCACCGCGAAGATCGCCAGTGCCGTCCGACCGCTCGACGCGGGCTCGTCGGACGGCCCGCCTGGCCCAGCAGGTCCGGTCGGCGGCGCACCAGGGGGCGGGCCAGCCGGTGGTCCGGGCGGAGCCGACATCGCACTCGTCGCGTCCGTGGCCGCACCTGCGACGCCGCCGACCGTGGTGGCGCCTGCGGCAACGGCTCCAGGGCGCACCACGGTGGCGCCCGGGTCGCCGGACGGCTCGGGCGGGATCGGCGTTCCGGTGGGCGGGCCGGACGAGTTCGGCGACGTGGCGGCGGCGGTGGGCACGGGCGACTCGGCCGGACTCGGGGCGCCCGGTGGCGTCGCCATCACAACGTCTGCAGCGGCTGCGCCGCCGACGTCGAGCGCACCGACCACGGTGGCGTCGTCGCCATCGGGCGTGACGAGCGGGAGCGCTCGGACACGACCTGCACCGAGACGGCCGGAGAGCTCCTCGAACCGCTCCTGCAACTCGGCGGCGGTCGGCCGTGCGTCGGGTCGTCGGTCGCCGCTGCGGACCACCAGCGATCGGACGTCCAGCTCGACGTCGGCGGGCACGTCGTCCGGCGCCTGCCAACTGCGGAGCGGGATCGTGCCTGCCGTGCCGTCGGGCAACGGCAGGTACTGCCCGGTGAGCAGTTGGTGGAGCGTCGCCGCGAGGGAGTAGATGTCCGACGGGGTGCCGACCTCCTGCTCGCCGCGCAACTCCTCGGGGCTCGCGTAGCGCAGCGACAGCGAGGAGGTGCGCTCCCGGACCGACTCCGAGCGGGTGAGCGATGCGATGCCGAAGTCGCACACCTTCACCTGACCGAACGCCCCGATGAGGAGGTTGTGCGGCTTGATGTCGCGGTGAATGATGCCGCGGTCGTGCGCTGCGGCCAGCGCCGCGGCAGTGTGGGTCGCGACGAGCAGGGTCTCACCGAAGCCGAGGCGACCACCGCGCTGGCCCAACAAGTCGTGGACCGACCCGCCGGGGGCGTACTCCATGACGATCGCCAGGACGCCGTCGGAATCGATCACCTCCTCGACGTTGACGACGTTCGAGTGCCCGCGGAGGTCGACGAGGGCTCGCAGCTCGCGCTGGGCGCGCTGCCAGGCGAGGTCACGGTCGGTCCAGTCGCGGAGGATCTTGATCGCCACCTGGCCGCCGGTCGAGGTCCGCGTGGCGCGGTACACGTCGCCGAGGCCGCCGCTCCCGAGGGGAGCGACGCGCTCGAAGCCATCGAGGTCGATCTCCGCCACCGCCGTAGTGTTCCACACCGACCCGCCACGACCTCGACCCTCGAGGCGTCGGCGCGGTCCCGATCCGAAGCCCCAGACAGTGAGCCAGCAGGTCGGCGGGCGATCAGCCCCGTGAACGCGTCTGTGGGTCGAGGGCGTCACGCAGCCCGTCGCCCATCAGGTTCACGCTCATCACGGTGAGCGACAGCAGCAGGCCGGGCCCGAGCACCAGCCAGATGTTGAGTGAGATACGGTCCTTCGCGTCGTTGAGGAGGCGCCCCCACGTCGGCAGTTCGAGCGGGAAGCCGAGGCCGAGGAACGACACGGCGGACTCGGTGAGGATGGCGACTGCGATGCCCAGCGACGCGGCGACGATGACCGGACTGAGCACGTTCGGGAGGATGTGCTGCAGGATCAGTCGCCACGACCGCGTGCCGATGCTCCGGCTCGCGAGCACGAACTCCTCCTGTTTGACCGAGAGGACCTCGCCGCGCACGATGCGCGCGGACTGCATCCAACTCGTCCCGCCGATGATCAGTACCATCAGCACGAAGATGCCGAGGCCGTCGCCGAGCGACTCCTGCACCGAGTCGCGGAACAAGACGATCACGAGGAGCAACACGGGGAGCAGCGGCAGCGAGAGGAACAGGTCGGTCAGCCGCATCAGCGGCGGGTCGAGCAGGCGGAAGTAGCCGGCGAGGACGCCGACGAGGACGCCGAGCAGGATCGACACCGCCATGGCGACGAACCCGACGAGCAGCGAGATCCGCCCACCGATCAGCGCGCGGGCGAATGCGTCTCGCCCGAGGTTGTCGGTACCCCAGATGTGTGGCCAACCGGGGCCTCGGTTGGCGTTGGACACCACCGGCGTGGAGGTGTCGAAGGGCAGCACGATCGGACCGATGAAACAGGCGATCACGATGATGCTGAGGATGATCGTGCCGGCGACCGCGCCGCGGTGACGGCGGAACTGCCGCCACACGTCCGACCGCAACGAGCGGAACTCGCCCAGCTGGTCGGGGTCGTCGGCCGAGTCGGCGGACATGGAGTCGTCGGGTGCGGCGTGGTCAGTCATAGCGGATCCGCGGGTCGAGGTAGCCGTACAGGACGTCGGCGATGATGTTGAACAGCACGGTGAGCGCAGCGAAGATGAACACGAGCGACTGCACCATCGGCAGGTCGTTCTGGCCGATCGACACGAGCAGCAACTGGCCGAGGCCGTTGATGCGGAAGATGTTCTCGGTGATGATCGCGCCGCCGAAGATGCCCGGGATCGAGAGCGCGAGCAACGTCACCACCGGGATGAGGCTGTTGCGCAGCACGTGCCGACGCATGACCGCCCCTTCGCTCACACCCTTCGAGCGGGCGGTCCGAACGTACGCCTCGTTCAAGTTCTCGAGCACCGAGGCACGGGCGAACCTGCCGAACGACGCTGCGTTGAAGAGCGTGAGAACGGCGACCGGCATCGCCAACTGCTTGAACTGGAACCAGATGCTGCTCCAGCTCGTCCACTGGACGTCGTGGGTCGTCGTGTAGAACGACGGCAACCACCCGAGCCGCACCGAGAACACGTAGATGAGGAGCGGGCCGAGGACGAACACCGGCACGGAGAAACCGATCATCGTCACGACGGTGCCGGCATTGTCGAACCAGGAGTACTGACGGTACGCCTGGAGCGCCCCGATCGGCACGGCCAACAGCACGCCGAGGACGAGCGCGAGCCCGAGCACCCACAGGGTCTGCGGCAAGCGCTCGTACACCGTGTCCATGGCCGGCGATCGCGAACTCCACGAGATGATCCGCTCGCGGTTCTCGCAGTCACCGATGCAGGTGTTGGTGACCGACTCGAACGCGTGCAGCGGTTCGTTGATCACCATCAACTCGGTCCAGTTCCACCACCGGACGAAGAACGGGTCGTTGAAGCCGAGTGACTCGCGGATCTGCTCGCGGATCTCGGCGGGGATGGTCAGCGGGAGCTGGCTGGTCGGGTCACCGGGCGCCTGATCGAGGATCGCGAAGATGATGAGGCTGATCGCGAGCAGCGTGGGGATCGCGAGCAGCAGCCGTCGGGCGACGTAGAGCAGCATGAGATCGGTTCGTCGGACGGTGCCGAGCCCGAATGGCCGACACCGATCGGGTGGTGGCGGAGCCGAAGCCCCGCCACCACCGGACGGTCACCGGGTGATCACCCGGTACGCGTCCACTCCTCGATGTTCCAGTACTCGCTGTCCCACCCGTTCAGGTCGCCGATGCCCTCGATGGTGTTCGAGATCGCCGACGGGCTGGCCCGGTAGATCAGCGGGATGATGGCCGTGGTCGACAGGATGTCGTTGGCCTGGATCGTGAGCTCGGCGCGTGCCGGGTCGTCGAGCGCCAGCGCCGACAACTCGGCGATCAGCGCGTCGTACTCCGGGCTGTTCAGGCGAGGAATGTTGTCGCCGCCCCAGCTCGTGCCCGACGTCGGGATCTTCTCGCTGATCCAGCCGTCGAGGTAGGTGCTCGCGTTCGGGCCGGTCGCACCATTCGTGAACATCTCGATGTCCGTGAAGAACTTCCAGATGCACACATCGCTGGCGCAGGTCCCGTCGAAGAACAGGCTGGCATCCTCGTTGCGCATGTTCGCCTTCACGCCGATCTGATCCCAGTAGTTGGCGATCAGCTCCTGGTTGCTCTGGCGGACCGCGTTGGTCGAGGTCACGTAGTCGAACTCCAGCGGGCCGAAGCCCTCGGCTTCG
>JBCBDK010000415.1:0-4132 GCA_038529675.1 Actinomycetota bacterium | reverse complement strand
CCGACCGCGCCGACCGACAGCTCCCCGAGCTCACCGACTCGCCCCAGGCAGCCGGCGCCGCCGATGGTCGCGCATTCCAGCGCCATCCGCGCGGTGCCGGCGCCCGCACCGTCACGCAGCTTCGCGAGCAGCATCGCCTGGCGCGCCTCGAGCCAGAGTGAGGCGGAGTCGGCCGACGACGAGCCATCGACGCCGATCCCGACGTGGACGCCCGCCGACCGCAGCTCCACGACCGGTGCGATCCCCGATGCGAGGATCAGGTTCGACGACGGGCAATGCGCCACCCCGATGCCGGCTGCGCCGAGCCGTTCGATCTCGTGACCGTCGGGCATGACGCAGTGCGCGACCCACGTGCGATCGCTGCACCACCCCGTCCGCTCGAGGTACTCCATCGGCCGACACCCGAACGTCGCGAGGCTGAACTCGTCGTCCTCGGCATTCTCGGCGAAGTGGGTGTGGAGCCGCACGTCGAGCCGCTCGGCCAGCTCGGCGCTGCGCACCATCAGGTCCTCGGTCACCGAGAACGGCGAGCACGGCGCGAGCGCGATGCGGGTCATCGCACCGAACGACGGGTCGTGGTGGCGGCCGACGGCGTCCTCACATGCGGCGAGGATCTCGTCGTCATCAGCCACGACGTCGTCCGGTGGGAGACCACCGTCCTTCTCCGACAGCGACATCGAGCCACGGGTCGGGTGGAAGCGGATCCCGAGGTCGCGGGCCGCGTCGACCTCCGCCGTCAGCAGGTCGCCGGCACCGCGCGGGTGGAGGTACAGATGGTCGGTCGACGTCGTGCAGCCCGACAGCGCGAGCTCGGCGAGTCCGACCCACGCCGAGACGTGGACCGACTCGGTGTCGATCGACCGCCACAGCGGGTACAGCGACTGGAGCCAGCCGAAAAGCGGCTTGTCGGTCATCGGCGGGAACGCCCGAGTCAGGTTCTGATACAGGTGATGGTGGGTGTTGACGAGACCGGGGGTGACCAGGCAGTCCGTGGCGTCGATCAACCGGTCCGCAGGTGGTGGCGCACCGGTGCCGACCCCGGAGACGACACCGTCGGTCACCGCGACCCAGCCCCCGGCGAGCTCACGCCGATCACGGTCGACGGTCGCCACGCATCGGGCGTTGGCGACGACGAGGTCGGCGGTGTCGGCAGTGTCAGCCATCTCGACCGTGCCCGTGGTGCCCGCCCGGTCGGCCACGACGATCAGTCGTCGAGGTCGAGAAGTTCGCTGCCCTCGTGGCGGGCGACGCCGTCACGACGGAACACCTCGCCGATGATCGCCGACGCTGCAGCACCGCTCATGAGCACTGCCACGGGGATGAGGATCATCGCGATGATGAGGGCGATCGCACCGACCATGAGCTCGATGCTACCCGTCCGGCGACCAGCCCCTTCAGCCGCCCCACGACCGGACCGATCAGCGGAACCGATCAGCCTGCAGGCTTGTGTGCGATTCCTTCGATCTCGACGCGGAACCCGGCGGGCAGTTCCTTCACCGCCACACACGACCGGGCCGGCCGGTGCGTGCCGAGCGAAGCAGTGTAGGCGGCGTTCAGCGTGGCGTAGTCGTCCATGTCGACCAGGAACACCGTGGTCTTGACGAGGTCGGACAACTCGCATCCCTCGGTGGCGAGGAGCGCCGCCATGTTCGCCATCGCCTGCTCGGTCTCGGCGGCGACGCCGCCGTCGACGAGCGCGCCGTTGCGGAGACCGCCCTGGCCGGAGACGTAGACGACATCACCGGCGCGGACGATCGGGGTGTACGGACCGACTGGCTTGCTCATCTCGGCGAGGCTAGACCGGCCAGCGATCGGGTGCGCCTGCCGCGCGCCACGCTGCGGCGAGAACGGCGGCGAACACGGCGTCGCTGCCGTTGACGGCCGGGCCGTCGCTCGCACCGACGGCGAACTCGATCGGCGGGGTGTCGACGCTGCGGAGGACGCCGAACGAGCGGATGGTCAGATCGAGTGGTGATCCGTGGTCGTCGAGCGATACCGACTCGGATCGCACCATCCCGAGCGCCATGTGCGCCGCCCCGATGCAGTACGAACGCAGCACGGTCTCGTCGAGCACCTCGCCACACGCGACCTGGATGCGTACTGCGCCGTCGTCGGCGATCTCCGCCGCGCCGACCGCACCGTCCGGAGTCGTGATCGTGTCGGCGTCGGTGGCGATCGCGTGAACGGCTGCGACCTCGGCCCACACGGCGGCGCGCAGGTCGAGCGACACCGGTGGGCCTGCGACGTCGACCCACTCGAGTGCCACCCCGTCGGGCACCGGTACGTCCCTGATGACCTCCGGCCGGACTGCGCGGACGACACCGGTCCCGTCGCTCCGGAGGCCGATCGCGACGGGCGGACGCTTGGGTCCGTGGCGGACGGTGTCCTCGCGGGACCACAGCACGCGCACCGGCCGGTCGTGCTCGTCGGCGAGGCGCCGCGCCACGAGCGTCACATCGCTGGTCACCTTGCCGCCGAAGGCCCCGCCGTTCCCGAGCGGCGACACCGGTTCGCCACCCGGTCGGCACCATGCCGCGTCGGGCTCGAGGTACGCCGGTTCGATCCAGGTCGTCCGCAGCGTATGCGTCCAGTCACCGTCGGGCAGGTCGACGGGGTGCGAAGCCGGTGCGGTCGTTCGCCGGCCCTGCACCTTGCCGGCGAGTTCCCGAGCCGCGGTCAGCGTCTCGGCGACGACCCAGTCGTCGTCCGGGCCGCGTACGGCGATGAGCGCCTCGGACGGGGCAGCATCGTCGGCGAAGCCGCCCCGGCCGAGTGCAACGTCGGGTCCGACCGTCTGTGCGACGCGACCCTCGAGCGCGGCCCGGCGGGCGGCAGCGTCGAGATCGCGTTCGGTGGGCGCGGAAGGCTCGGTGACCCCGGTCTCCTCGCCGACCGTCACACACGCCTCGCGGATCGTCTGCCACCCCGTACATCGACAGAGGTGCGCGAGGAGCGCCCGATCGACCTTGGCCCGGTCGACCCGGTCGGCCGGAATCATCGCCGACAGCCGCATGATGATGCCCGGCGTGCAGAAGCCGCACTGACTCGCGCCGCACTGTGCGAACGCGTCGGCCCAGCGGTCGGCGTCGTCGAGCCCGTCGACCGTGGTGACGGCCCGACCCCCGACACGCGCGACCGGCGTCACGCATGCGACGCGCGGTGCGCCGTCCACGAGCACGGTGCAGCATCCGCATTGACCCTGGGGGCTACAGCCGTCCTTGACCGAGCGGACGCCGAGTTGGTCGCGCAAGGCTTCGAGGAGTGACACCCCGGCTGTCGCCTCGACCGGGTGTCCGTCGAGCTCGAACGCGACCGGCGGGTCGGCCCGGTCGCTCCTCAACGTCCGCCGTGCAAGTCGTCGGTGAGCTGCTTGAAACCCGCCCACTCGCCGCGGGCGAGGAGCGCCGCCTGCTGCGGCCAGGTGCCTGGATCGTGCACGCGGTAGCGGGAGCCGGCGGCGTCGAGCATCGAACGCAGCGCAGCGACGTCAGTGTCGGCGAGCTGACGCCACGTCGTGACGCCGATGCCGTTGCAGAGCTCGGAGATCTTCGGGCCGATGCCCTCGACCACCGTGAGATCGTCCAGGCGAATCCTCGCACCGAGGACGGAGGCCGCGGCGTCGAGGTCCAGGTCTGGCTCGCTGTCACGCTTCGGGTCGGGGTCCGTCGAGGGACCGGTGTCCGCGTCGGCGTTGACGTCGGCGTTGACGTCGGCATCGTCGTCACCGGTCGAGACCGCTTCCGCGTCGGCGGCGTCGACGGCGTCAACAGTGTCGGCGGTCTGTGCGTCCATGGTGGCGAACCCGGCGATCTCGCCCGATTCCGCGCTGGTCTCGTCGGCCGCAGATCGGGTGTCGGGCACGATCGTCGACGACGTGTCTCCCGCCTCGCCGGCGTCAGCGCCACTCGCCAAGACCTCGTCATCGACATCGCCAGAGAAATCGTCACCGGCGCCGTCACTGGCTGCCTCAGGGGCGTCATCGGCATCGGCCCGGGTCAGCCGTGCGCGCAGTTCGTCTCGCTCGGCGACGACGGTCTCCAGGTTCGCCAGCCGATGCCGCATGCGCTCGACGTCCTCGTGGTCGATGGTCGAGCGACGCGCTGCGGCGACCTCGGCTCGACACTTCAACGAT
>JBCBDK010000414.1:0-4139 GCA_038529675.1 Actinomycetota bacterium | reverse complement strand
GGCGTTCCGCGCGCTGATCATCTTCCTGCTCGTGGTGGTGGTGTTCATCTCGATCCGTTTCGAGTGGCGAATGGCGGTCGCCGGCATCGTCGCCATGGTGCACGACGTGCTCGTCACGATCGGGGTGTACACCGTCTTCCAGTTCGAGGTCACACCGGCGACGGTGATCGCGTTCCTGACGATCCTCGGCTACTCGCTGTACGACACGATCGTGGTCTTCGACCGTGTCAAGGAGAACGAGGGTCGCTACGCGAGTGTCAAGATGCTGTACCCCGACATCGTCAACATCTCGATGAACCAGGTGCTGATGCGCTCGATCAACACGAGCATCTCGTCGGTCCTGCCGGTGTCGTCGATCCTGTTCATCGGTTCGGGCGTGCTCGGTGCCACGGCGCTGCGCGAATTCGGTGTCGCCCTGCTCGTCGGCATGATCGCCGGGGTGTATTCGTCGATCTTCGTCGCATCGCCGCTGCTCGCCGCGATCAAGTCCAAGGCGGGTCGGTCCCAGCGTCGCCACCGCCTGACCGGTGACGAGCTCCGCGCCGCGGTCGTCGGCGCCGGCGTGTCTGGCCGCGTGGTCACGACGAGCGGCACCGCTGCGGACACCCCGGACGACGCAACCGACGTGGACCGCGACAAGAATGCGGCGGTCCATGCGAGCGCCGACCGGGTGCTGTCGCATCCGCCACGGCCACGTAAGAAGAAGCGACGCTGACCAGGCGGTATCCTCGGGACATGGCAGCGGAGTCCGACATCATCGCCCTCGATAACCTCCGGGCGAGCGTCCGCGAGATCGCCGACTACCCGACCGACGGCGTCACGTTCCGCGACATCACCCCACTGCTCGGTGATCCGGACACGTTCTCCGCGGCGATCGATGGCATCGTCGCTGCGTTCGATCAGCAGCGGGTGACCCGCGTCGTCGGCGTGGAGGCCCGCGGATTCGTCTTCGGTGCGGCGGTCGCCTACCGGATGGATGCCGGGTTCGTGCCGGTCCGCAAGGCGGGCAAGCTGCCGTGGGCCGTCGTCCGCGAGGAGTACGACCTCGAGTACGGCACCGACAAGCTTGAGATCCACCGCGATGCGATCCGGCCCGGCGAGCGTGTCTTGATCATCGACGACGTCCTCGCCACCGGCGGTACTGCGCTGGCCACGGCGACCCTCGTCGAGACACTCGGCGGGGTGGTCGCCGGGCTCGGTTTCCTCCTCGAGCTCGAAGCATTGAACGGTCGAGCGAAACTGGGGGAGCGACCGATCCGGTCGCTCCTCACCTACTGAGGTCGGGATGAGCACCGTCGACCGCGTTCTGCCCTGGCGGCGGCACCACGCGGCCGGCGCGTCGAACTCGGGGGGCGGCGAGGTCACGCCACTCATCACGACGTTTCGCCGTCGCCACCCGAAGTCGTCGATCAGTGCGATCAATCGGGCATACCGCACGGCGGCCGATGCACATCGCTCGCAGATGCGCAAGAGCGGCGAGAGCTACATCAACCATCCGCTCGCCGTCGCCCAGATCGTGGCCGAGATCGGCCTCGACGAGATCTCGGTCGCTGCGGCGCTACTGCACGACGCGGTCGAGGACACCGAGATCACCGTCGACGACGTCGAACGGGACTTCGGCGAGGAGGTGGCCTGGATCGTCGATGGTGTCACGAAGCTCGAGCGCATTCAGTTCGACTCCAAGGAGGAGCAGCAGGCAGCGACGATGCGCAAGATGCTCGTCGCGATGGCGAAGGACCTTCGGGTCCTGGTCATCAAGCTGGCCGACCGTTTGCACAACATGCGAACGATCGCTGCGATGCCGCTCGAGAAACAGCAGCGGATCGCGCAGGAGACGCTCGACATCTACGCGCCGCTCGCCCACCGCCTCGGCATGCAGGAGATCAAGCAGCAGCTCGAGGACCTCGCGTTCGCCTCACTGCACCCGAAGCGGTTCGCCGAACTCGACCACCTGGTCCGGGTTCGGACGCCCGAGCGCGACGTCTATCTCGCCAAGGCGGTCGCCGAGGTCCGCCAGCGCCTCTCGGAGTTGAAGATCGACGCCGAGGTGACCGGCCGCGGAAAGCACCTGTGGTCGATCTACGAGAAGATGGTCGTCCGCGGCCTCGAGTTCGACGACATCTTCGACCTCGTGGCGGTACGGGTCATCGTGCCGACGATGAAGGACTGCTATGCGGCGCTCGGCTGCATCCACGGGCGTTGGCGACCCGTGGTGGGGCGGTTCAAGGACTACATCGCTATGCCCAAGTTCAACCTGTACCAGAGTCTGCACACGACGGTGATCGGGCCGTCGGGCAAGCCGATCGAGGTGCAGATCCGGACCCACGAGATGCACGAGCGCGCCGAGTGGGGAGTTGCTGCCCACTGGGCGTACAAGGACCACCGCCGCGGCAACGGGAACACCCGGAAGCCGATCGATCCGGCCGCCAGTGCCGGCGCAGACGCCGACTGGTTGAAGCGGATCATCGACTGGCAGGAGGAGGTCTCCGATCCGGCGCAGTTCATGCAGAGTCTGAAGACCGACCTCGAGCAGGACGAGGTGTACGTCTTCACGCCGAAGGGCCGGGTCATCTCGTTGCCGGTGGGCTCGACGTGCGTCGACTTCTCGTACGCAGTCCACACCGAGGTCGGGCACGCGACGATCGGTGCGAAGGTCAACGGGCGGCTCGTCGGCCTCGATCACGTCCTCCAGAGCGGCGACAACTGCGAGATCTTCACCTCCAAGGTCGAGACCGCCGGGCCGTCGCAAGACTGGCTGTCGTTCGTCGCGTCGCCTCGGGCGCGGAACAAGATCCGTCAGTGGTTCAGCCGCGAGCGTCGCCTCGACATGATCGAGGCCGGTCGCGACGACCTCACCGACTCGCTCCGCCGCGAGGGGCTGCCGGTTCAGAAGATCTGGAAGTCCGACGTGCTCGAGCAGGTCGTGGTCGACCTCGGCTACGTCGACCTCGATGCGCTGCTCGCAGCGATCGGCGAACACCACGTGTCGGCGCAGGGCACCGCGCAACGGATCGCCCGGTCGCTGCGCGACGAGGACGAGCCGCAGCAGGTACCCGCCACGGTCGACCGACCGCGTCAGGCCTCGCACGACGGTCGCCGCGACGTCGGCGTCCACGTCGAGGGCCTCGACGACATGCTCGTCCGCCTCGCCAACTGCTGTACGCCGTTGCCGGGCGACGAGATCACCGGGTACGTCACCCGAGGCCGCGGCGTCAGCGTGCACCGTGCCGACTGCGCCAACGCCGTCTCGCTGATGAGCGAGGAGTCGACCCGCATGATCGAGGTCGACTGGGACGGCGAGGAGCAACACCACAACACGTTCACCGCAGCGGTGGAGGTCGTCGCACTCGATCGATCACGGCTGCTGGTCGACGTGGCGCACGCGATGGCCGAACATCGGGTGAACATCGTCTCGTGCGACACGACCACCGGCGCCGACCGCGTGGCGAAGATGCGGTTCGAGTTCGAGCTCGCCAACCCGGGCCACCTCGACTCGGTCATCCGGACGATCAAAGGCATCGACTCGGTGTACGACGCCTATCGCACCGTCCCCGGCGCCGTCAGCGCCTGACGGCGAACTCGGATCGTCAGGGTCTGGGAACCTCCCCGCCCGGCGTCACCGCCGCTCGGTAGCCTGATCGGCCGTGCCTGCCACCTTTCAGACGAGTCCGGGGATGCGCGACATCCTCCCGCCCGGCTCCGCACGGTGGCGCGTCCTGCACAACACGTTCGCCGAGGTGGTGGAGGCCGCCGGGTACGGCGAGATCAAGACCCCCTTGATCGAGGACCTCGGCGTGTTCGCCCGGATCGGCGACGCGACCGACGTCGTGACGAAGGAGATGTACGACTTCCAGGACAAGGGAGAGCGCCATGTCGCGCTTCGCCCGGAGCTCACGGCGAGCGTGTGTCGGTCGTACGCCCAACACCGCCCCACACCGCCGTGGAAGGTCTGGTACGCAGGGCCCAACTTCCGCTACGAGAAACCCCAGCGTGGGCGGTTCCGCCAGTTCGATCAGGTCGGCATCGAGGTCCTTGCCCTGCTCACCCACGTTCTGGCGCAGGATCGCGAAGTCCGGGCGGTCGACGATGCCGTCGTTGTTGAGGTCGGCATCGCAGGCGTTGCCGAAGCCATCGCCGTT
>JBCBDK010000413.1:0-4150 GCA_038529675.1 Actinomycetota bacterium | reverse complement strand
CACCATGCCGCGGTCGACTGCGCAGATCACCGGATGCTCGGCGGCGACGTCGCCGAACGGGCAGTGGTTGTTGATGATGCGGAGCTGATCGTTGCGACCCTCCGCATGCGCCGCGAAGCCGTGTGCGGTCAACGCGTCGGCCACCGCCTGGATGGCGGAACGCAGCGAGCGCTGCCCAGCCTCGAGCGCATCGCCGGTCAGGCCGGCCGCCATGGCACGGCCGTATTCGGCACCGACCTCTTCGGCGAGGCGCTCGGCTTCATCGTGCGGCAGCTTCGACAGCGTGCGGCCGAGGAGCGACAGGAGGAGGTCGTCGGAGCGCACCGGGAACGCTGCGTCGTCGAGCGCGTCGCCGACAGCGACGTAACGCTTCGAGGGGCGACCCTTGCCGGCCCCGGGGACCTTTCCCGAACCGACTTCGAGGTAGCCGCCGGCCGCGAGCTTGTCCAGGTGATGCCGCGCCACGTTGGCGTGCACGCCGACCTCGCCGGCGACCTCGGACGCCGTGACCCCTGGCCCGTCGTCGGCGGAACGGTCGCGGGCAAACAGATAGATCGATCGACGCGTCGGATCACCGAACGCGTCGGTGATCGCCGACACGGTCGCGGTGAAGCTCGATCCGGAACTCATCTTCGTGAGTCTACGCCGTGTCGAATTACCACTGTCTTCGTAGTGGTAAATCTGTCCGGCGTTGCCACACTTGCGTCCATGGCCGGAACCCCCGTCACCGAAGACCAGCTGATCGAGGCGCTCCGCCCCGTCGAGGACCCCGAGCTGCATCGGTCGATCGTCGACCTGGGCATGCTCAAGGCCGTCACGGTCGGCGACGACGGGACCGTCGGTGTGCTGGTCGCCCTCACCGTCCCCGGCTGCCCGCTGAAGGGTGAGATCACCCGTCGTGTCGACGAAGCCGCGACATCCCTGGACGGGGTCCAACGTGTCGATCTCGAGTTCACGGTGATGACCGACGACGAGCGGGAGAACGTCCGAAAGATGCTCCACGGTGGCGGCGGCGCCGCAACGGCGGGCAGCAACCAGGCCCACGGCCACGCCGAAGGCCGCGAGATCCCGTTCGCCAAGAACACCTCCAAGACGCGACCGCTGCTCATCTCGTCGGGCAAGGGTGGCGTCGGCAAGTCGTCGGTCACCACCAATCTCGCCGTTGCGCTCGCCAGCCAGGGCTACTCGGTCGGTGTCGTCGACGCCGACATCTACGGCTACTCGATCCCCCGCATGCTCGGCACCGATCGTGAGCCGGTCGTCATCGACGAGATGCTCCTCCCGCCGGAGCAGTGGGGCGTCCGCTGCATCTCGATCGGGTATTTCGTGCCCGAGGGCCAGGCCGTCATCTGGCGCGGACCCATGCTCCACAAGGCACTTGAGCAGTTCCTCACCGACGTGTTCTGGGACGAGCCCGACTTCCTCCTCATCGACATGCCACCCGGCACCGGCGACATCGCCCTCTCGCTCGCGCAATACCTGCCACGCGGCGAGGTCTACGTCGTCACCACACCGCAGCCGGCCGCCCAGCTCGTCGCCGAGAAGTCGGCGTTGATGGCCGAGAAGGTGAACCTCCCGGTGCGCGGCGTGATCGAGAACATGAGCTGGTTCACGGGCGACGACGGCAAGCGCTACGAACTGTTCGGCGAGGGCGGCGGCAAGAAGCTCGCCGACAGCGTGGGCGCGCCGCTCCTCGGCCAGCTCCCGCTCGTGCCCGAGCTGCGTGAGGGCAGCGACGAGGGCCGTCCGATCACGGCCGTGGACCCGGAGTCGGAGGCGGCGAAGGCGTTCCAGGAGATCGCACGCACGATCGCGGTCGACCTCAAGCCCAAGAAGGTCTACTCCCCCTCCCTCAACATCCTTTCTTGACGGCGGTTCGGTTCGCTCGATCGCTGTGTCGGCCGAGCTCCTCGTTGCCTTCAGGCAACGTCGTCGCCGGCCTCCTTGCGCTCGAACGAACCGCTCCCGCCTCATTGGAGAATTCCGCACCCGGCGTGGCGAACGTCGGAACGGCGGCGTCGCTCCATCTGCGACCCTCCGCCGAGCGGGTGGCACCGATCAAGGTGGTTGCGTGGCATGAACGCAGCCGAGGCCAACGGCCAGGCTCTCAGGACGGCTTGAACGCAGCCGAGGCCAACGGCCAGGCTGTCGTGATGGAGGCGGTGCCGAAGTATCGGTTCGATCGGATGGTCGCCGACGCACTCGACGACCTGCCCGAGGAACTCCTCCACGTCCTCGACAACGTGGTCGTGCAGATCCAGGATCGCCATCCCGACGACCCCACGCTGCTCGGGCTGTATGACGGGGTACCCCACACCGAACGCACCGGCCAGGAGGGACCCGACGTGGTCTCGATCTATCGGCTCGCGCTGTGCGACATGTGCGAGGACCTCGACGATCTCGAGGACGAGGTGTTCGTCACGGTGATCCACGAGGTCGCACACGCTGCCGGAATCGACGACGATCGGCTGCACGAGCTCGGGTGGGGATGACGTCACGAGCGACTCGACCGTGAGCTCGCCACCGCTCCTCGCGGTCGTGACCGCGAGCGCTCCGGGCGACCGCAATGGCCGCGCCGACCGGCAGATGGTGGTGGTCGTCGACGACGACGGCGATCCGGTGCTCGAGCTCGACGCCCCGGCGACCACGGCCGCCGACGCCCTCGTCCGACTCGAGACGGAGCGATCGCCGAGATGGCTGTGGTGGGGCCACGACGACGCCCTGGCCGTCGCCCGGCTCGGGCTGCGACCGCAGCGGTGCTGGGATCTCACGGCGGTCCATCGCCTCCTGCACGGCGGGTGGCGCGCCGGACCCGGGCACGTCTGGGCAGCGGCGCACGACCTCGACACCTCACGGCTTCCCGAGTCGGCACCGGTCGACCTGTTCAACGTCAACGACGAACGCGACCCCGAGCGAGCGGTGCGCGACGACGGCTACCTCGACCCGGACTGGGCCGACGGAGCCTGGGCGGCCTCGGCCACGCGCCGACGAAGGTGGGCGCAGCTCGCCATCGAGGTCCGCTCCCGCCAGCAGTCGGCTGCCGACGCGATCTCCGAGCGGCCCGCGCTCGCCTCGACGATCCGGTCGGAATCGACCGCTGCGGCACTCGCCGCCGAACTCGAGGTCGGCGGGCTCCCGGTCGACCTTGCGATCGCCGAGTCGATCATCACCGGGTTCGTCGGCGATCGGCCGACCGGCGTCACCGACCGGAGCGCTGCCGATCGCCGGGACGAGTCCGTACTCCGCCACGTTCCCGACGGCGATGCGTATGACCTCCGATCGCCCGAGCAGGTGAAGTCGATGCTCCGTCGATGCGGCATCGAGGTGCCCGACACACGCTCGTGGCGGCTGGAGCGACTCGTCGACCGACATCCCGTCGTGGGTCCGCTGCTCGAGTGGCGACGGGCCGAACGTATCGACACGACCTTCGGGTATCGGTGGCTCGACGAGCACGTCGGTCCCGCGCCAGGTCTCGGGCCGACCCGTGGCCGCCTCCGCGGGGCATGGTCGGCGAGCGACGGCGCAGCGGGGCGAATGACGGCGTCGGCCGGTCTGCACAACATGCCCGCCGAACTCCGCCCGGCCGTGGTCGCCGAGCCGGGCCACGTGTTCGTACGCGCCGATCTCGGCCAGATCGAACCGCGCATCCTTGCGGCCGTGTCGGGTGACGAGTCGCTCGCACGAGCGACGCAGGAGGCCGACATGTACGCACCGGTCGCCGTGCGGCTCGGCGTCGACCGGGACATCGCGAAGGTGGCCGTGCTCGGTGCGATGTACGGCCAGACGACCGGCGTCGGCGCCGAGGCGCTGCGCGGCCTCGAACACAACTATCCGGTCGCGATGGCGTTGCTCCGCAGCGCCGACGACGCCGCCAGGGGCGGCAACGACCTTCGCACCTACGGGGGCCGACTGGTCAGGATGTCGTCGGGCAGCGACGGTGACCTCGCCGCCGGCGACGCCCGCGCTCGCGCTGCGGCACGCGGTCGGTACGGCCGCAACGCGATGGTCCAGGGCGCGGCCGCGGAGTTCTTCAAGGTGTGGGCACTGCTCGTCCGGGCGCGGACGGGTGCACTCGGTGCCGAGATCGTGCTGTGTCTGCACGACGAGTTGATCGTCCATGCGCCGGCGGACCGCGGCGACCCGACCGCAG
>JBCBDK010000412.1:0-4167 GCA_038529675.1 Actinomycetota bacterium | reverse complement strand
CATCGCAGAGATCGTCCGCGGCTCGATCCTGGCGGTACCGAAGGGGCAGAACGAAGCATCCAATGCGCTCGCGCTCAACGGGTTCCAGCGCTACCGGTTCGTGGTGCTCCCCCAGGCGTTCCGCATCGCGGTGCCACCGATCATCAACCAGTTCCTCAACCTGACGAAGAATTCATCGCTCGCCATCGCCGTCGCATACCCCGACATCACCGGCCTCATCAAGACCGCGATCGGCAACGGCAACCCCGCCACGCAGCTGATCTTCGTGTTGATGGCCTGTTACCTCCTCTTCTCGCTGACGATCTCGTTCCTGTTGAACATCGTCAACCGCCGACTCCAGCTGGTGGGCCGATGAGACGGCGGCAGGCAAGCCGGTGGCTGACGAGCTGGTGGACGGATGATCGTGTGGACGGTGTGCGATGAGTGACGAGTGGGGATACACCGTGACACCCGACGAGGGCAGCGGCGCCGTCATGGCCGCGCTCGCCGACGCCGACCGACCGATGCATGGTGACTCGAAGGGACCGGTCGACTGGCTCAAGAAGAACCTCTTCAACACCTGGTACAACTCGATCATCACCGTGGTGTTCGGGCTGATCGCGCTCTTCCTCGCGTTCCGGCTCGGCCGGTTCCTGTTCGTCACCGCTCGCTGGGAACCGGTGCGCGAGAACATGGAGCTGTTCATGGTCGGCACATTCCCGCGGTCGGAACGAACGCGGCTGATCGTGCAGCTCATCATGTTCTCGGGCGCAGGCGGGTTGTTGGCCGGTCGACTCCGCAACCGGTCGATCGACCTCGCTGCAGCGGCCGGGATCCAACGGGTTACGTCGTCATGGCGTGAGCACCTCGGCGTGTACGGCGCACTTGGCGCGTTCTTCCTCGTCGTCCTCGTCGTCGGCGCCCGGACGGTGAATCCGTGGCTCGTCGCCGCCGGCTGCGTCCTCGCCGCCATTGCCGGCTTCGCCGCCACGGTACGCGATGCTCCGCTCCCGACGCGGGTGTTGCTGTTCGCACCGTTCGCGATCGCAGCGGGAATCCTGACGCGCATCTCCGATCTCGACAATGCCAAGGCGTACGGGATCGCTGCCGCGATGACCGTGCTCTTCGCACTCGTCGCCTTCGTGAAGCGTCCGCCGCTCACGCTGTCCGCGGCGCTGCTCGTGGGCATCCTCGGGTTCCAGGCGCTCTCGGGAACCGGCGGCATCGCGTGGTTCTTCCTCGCCGTGTCGTTGGCCCCGATTGCGGTCGATCTGTTCGGGGCACTGTCCGATCGGATGATCGACACTTCTGGCACTGCCGAGCGCCGCACCACGCCGATCGGGTGGCTCGGACTCGCAATCGTCGCCGGCGCGCTCGTGTGGCGCGTGCTGGCGACCGACTCGATCGAGTTCAGCGTGCAGGTCTGGCGGACCGCCTCAGATCTCGGTCCCGTCGTGCTCGTCCTCATCGCGATGGTGTTGGTCGCGTCGAACGACGCACTGCGCAGCACCGGCGACGTCGCCGTCCGCCTCGGCGGGGCCACCCTCGCCGGCATCGTCGGCTGGTTGCTCGCCCGACAACTCGACCTCGGCGGTATCGACTGGGAGGACTGGAGCGGCCTCCACCTCAACATCATCGTGGCGTCGGCGTCGATCGTCCTCGCGTTCCCCGTGGGGCTGCTGCTCGCGCTCGGCCGGCGGTCGACCTTGCCGGTGCTGCGATGGTTGAGTACGACCTACATCGAGCTGATCCGCGGCGTGCCGCTCATCTCCCTGCTTCTCATGGGGCAGTTCTTCATCGGGTTCTTCATCAACTCCGACGACCCGCTGTCGAACGTCACCCGAGCCACTGCCGCGGTCACGATGTTCTCTGCTGCGTACATCGCCGAGATCGTGCGCGGTGGCCTGCAGGCGGTGGCGGCGGGCCAGACGGAGGCGGGTCAGGCGCTCGGCCTCGCGCCGGCGGCGATCACCCGACTGCTCGTGTTGCCGCAGGCGTTGCGTGCGGTGATCCCGGCGATGGTCGGCCAGTACATCTCGCTGTTCAAGGACACGACGCTGCTGACCATCATCGCGATCACCGAGTTCCTCGGCGTCCGTGAGATCGTCCACTCCCAGGCCGACTTCCGAGGCTTCGGCATTGCCGAGACGCTCGTGTTCGTCGCGTTCGGATTCTGGGCGTTCTCGTACACCATGTCCCGTGAAAGCCAACGGCTCGAGCGCCGACTCAGCGTCGGCCAGCGCTAGATCGAATCGAGGAGACGAGTTCCATGAGCGACGTACCGACGGAGACCGAGACCACCTCGAGCACGGCGACCGGCGATGCACAGGCCGTGTTCGCCGACGCCACCCAGATGATGGGTGCATCGGGCGAGGTGATGATCGAGGTTGACGGCGTCGACAAGTTCTTCGGCGACTTCCAGGCGTTGAGCGACATCAACATGCGTGTCGGCAAGCAGGAGGTCGTGGTCGTCATCGGGCCGTCCGGGTCGGGCAAGTCGACGCTGATCCGCTGCATCAACCGGCTCGAGGAGCACGATCGCGGCCGCATCGTGGTCGACGGTGTCGAGCTGTCGAACGACGTGAGGAACATCCAGGAGATCCGGCGCGAGACCGGGATGGTCTTCCAGAGCTTCAACCTCTTCCCGCACCTGACCGTGCTCGACAACATCACCTTGGCGCCGCGCCAGGTGCGCAAGACCCCGAAGGGTGAGGCGGAGGAGACGGCCATGGAGCTGCTCAAGCGCGTCAAGATCCCCGACCAGGCTCGCAAGTTCCCCGGCCAACTCTCGGGCGGACAGCAGCAGCGGGTGGCGATCGCCCGCTCGCTGGCCATGAAGCCGAAGGTGATGCTGTTCGACGAGCCGACCTCTGCGCTCGACCCGGAGATGATCAAGGAGGTCCTCGACACGATGCAAGACCTCGCTCGCGAAGGCATGACCATGATCGTGGTGACCCACGAGATGGGCTTCGCCCGTGAGGTCGCCGACCGCGTCGTGTTCATGGCCGACGGCCAGGTCGTGGAGGTCGGCACGCCGGAGCACTTCTTCGACAACCCACAGGAGGAGCGCACCAAGCTCTTCCTCAGCCAGATCCTCTGACCTGCGCGGACGCGCAGGGGGGATGCGCCCTGCGCTGCACCGCGGAGACGTATCCCGAGGGGGACACTCGAGTTCCAGGCCCGCGCTACGCGGCGCTGCGTCTGGGCGGGCCGGTCGATCGCATCGTGCCGTCGGGGAAGACGATCGTGAGCTCGCGGTTCGGACCGAGCGTGAGCTGCCACTCCTCATCGTGCAGCCGTGTGTGGTGGTGCTGACACACCGGGAGGAGATTCTCGAGGTCCGTGCGACCCCCGTGGCGCCACCAGACGACATGGTGCAGCTTGCAACGGTCGTAGTGCACGGCGCAGCCGGGGATCGCACACGTCGCATACATCCCGCGGAGCGCTCGGCGCTGCGCACGATTCGCGAGCCGGGTCGTGCGCCCGAGATCGAGGCGCCCAGGAGCGTGCAGGATCACGCCGTTCGCGACCACGACGACGTCGGGGTCGCTGACGCCGAACACGTCGAGCAGCAACGACGGCGGCAGCTCGACGGGCACGCCCCAATCGACGATCGGCCCGATCACTCCCCCGCCACCCACGCTGACGCCGGGATCCGCTTCGACATCGGTTCGCCCGTCCTCACCCGTTGCATCGATCGCGTCGCCGGGCGCAGCGATGGCGGTGGTCGCATCGACGACGACGATCGGATTCCCCGGCATGGAACGGATCGACCGACCACGACTCGAACCCGCACCGTGTTGATCGACACCGTGCGCGCTGCCGCGCGAGCCTGCGACGCACCCGACCAAGTCGGCCAGGGCTCGCGCACGATGATGGTCGAGCCGCTCACGTGGATCGTCGGGGGCATCCTCCGCCACCCCAGCCGCGGCCAGCGTGTCGACCTGCGAATCGAGCAGACGCTGCAGCTGCGACCCCGTCAGCGGATCGAACGCACCGGCGAGCCGCCACATGTCGTCGACGTCGTCGACCCAGTACCGCAGGCGGGTCGCCCGTCGTTGACGAACCAGCTTCGCTTGGGCGTCGGCCTCGGACTGGAGCGCGGCGGCGCGCCGCTTGAGGTGCTTCGTGAAGTCACCGATCGACGACTTCGCTGCTACCCGCGCCAACTGCTCCTGGTCGGCGAGG
>JBCBDK010000411.1:0-4194 GCA_038529675.1 Actinomycetota bacterium | reverse complement strand
CGGTGTGGGTGCCGGAGTCACGACTGAGCCGCCGACGTCCTCCCCGGTCTCGTCGTGCGCTCGATCGGTCTCGCCGTCCTCGGCGCACCGTTGACGGCTGCGACGCTGGGCGCGGTCGGAGGCCACGATCAAGGCGTTGCGTCGGGCGTTCACAACACGGTGGGGCAACTCGCCGGGCTCCTGATGATCGCCGTGCTGCCCGCGGTTGCGGGGCTCTCGGACCTCGGCTTCGACGATCCCGAGTTCGCCGGCGGATACCGACTCGCGACACGAGCGTGCGCCGGGTTGTGCATCGCTGCGGCTGCGGTCGCGGCGCTCACGATTCCTCCCCGCACGCGTCGAGCCGACCGTGAGGTGGACGCCGCGGAAACCATCATCTCCTGACACCGACGACCCTGGTGACCATCGCCTCTGGCCCGGGCGTCGACGCGCTCGTACCGTGCGGAGACGACACGACAACACACGGGAGGAACCATGAACGTCGCAATCGTGTACGACAGCGCGACCGGTAACACCAAGGCCGCCGCCGAGCAGATGGCGGCAATGGTGCGAGCAGCGGGCCACACCTGCACCGTCGCGTCGATCGGTCAGGCCGATCCCGCCGAGGTGACCGCAGCTGACGCCATTTGTGTGGGCAGTTGGACCAAGGGGTTGTACGTGATTCGGCAGGGGCCGACGCCCGCAACGCTGAACTTCATCGGCCGACTCGGCCCGCTCGACGGGAAGCCTGCCGCCGTCTTCGCCACCTACGCCCTCGCGATCGGCAAGACGCTCGACAAAATGGCGACGGCACTCTCTGCACAGGGCGCCACGGTCACCGGCCGCTTCAAGTCGAAAGGACCCACCGCCGCTGACGACGCCGACCGGTGGATTCGCGGTCTGCCTACGACCGTCTGACGAGGAGGGAGGCGCGCTCGAAACCCATCGCGCTCCACCCGGCCGCGTCGGTCAGTGTGGGGAGATGATCATGTTCATGACGGGGTTCCGCCGTGCCCGGGCGGAACCCACCACGATGGGGTTGGTACCGACTCGCTGACGGTTTCGTCGTGTCACTCGTCGAGTCGAGCGGCATCGGCCGGGGTGACCTCGTCCTCGACCTCGGCGCCGGCGACGGCGCCATCACCCGTCGGCTCGCCGACCGGGGTGCACGAGTCATCGCATTCGAGCTCCACCCTGGACGCGTTGCGGCGCTCAGGGCACGGTTCGATCGACCGAGCCTGGTCAAGGTCGTCCGCGCCGACATCACCGACCTGCGACTCCCCCGGCATCGGTTCTCCGTTGTCGCCAATCCCCCATTCGGATGTGTATCGCGTGTGCTCGCTCAGCTCACGTCGCACCACAGTCGGATGGAGCGGGCCACGCTCGTTCTCCCGGTCTCGGTCGCCGCCCGCTGGCAGCACCGACTCGCTCGACGGCCGACGCCGTGGACGCTGACGGTCGTCGAACGCGTGCCGAGGTCGGCGTTCACGCCGCGTCCTCGAGTCGACTGCTGCGTCGTCCACATCGGCCGCTGACCGCTGGAAACCCCGCCACGAGCCGCTACTGCCGGACGAACCGCAGGAAGCCGCCTGACCGAGTCGCCCCGACTCGCTCCAGGCGACGCTGCAGCCCCGGACGAGCCGTGTGGGTCGAGAAGGTCGGCCAGCCCCACCCGCTCGACCCGGCGACGGTCGCTCGGAGCAGTTCGAGCGCGACGAAGCCGGTGCGCCACCCGCGACGGACCCCGAGCATTCCGAGCGCCGGTCCGTCGTCGTTGCGCCACATCCGGCACAGGCCGACGAGTCGCCCCTCGGCGTCGATCGCGACGTGATACCCGGATGGGTCGAACTCCGGCGACGACATCTCGTCGTCGAACCAGGCGCGGTTGCCGCGCCACCCGTCGTTGCCCGGGACGGCACCACGCAACCCGGTGTCCAGATCGAACAGCTCGTCGGGATCGACGTCGATCACCGGGACGATCTCGAACCGACCGTCGCCGCGGAGTTCGGGCAACCGCTCGAGCAGCGGAGTGAACGGCACGTCGTAGCCGACCCCGGTCAACTCGAGCGTCAGCCCGAGCGCCTCGACGTCGCGGCGCCGATCGACCTGCCCGGCCCCGACGTTCACGTTGACCGTCCCGGCAACGTCCGCGAGCGCCCGTTCGAGCAGCGGGCCGAACGCCGCCTCGACCCCGAGCCGATGGACGACGAAGATGCGTCCATCGGCCCGCTCGGTCGCGACCGCGACGCCGGTCGGCTCACCGTGATCGCCGTACGCGAACCAGTGACCGAGCGGCGGGTTACCGGCGAATCGCCGGGCGAGTTCCTCGGCCGTGAGGTCGTACAAACCGCACGCCGCGGCCTCGTCGAACGCCGTCTGGATCGTCACGCACATCGCACCCTCAGCTTCCCAGCCCGGCCCCGGCGGATGCGCCGAGGTTTCGACATGTATCGCCCGCTCCACCCGACGGCCGGCGACGATAGCTGGGCGCATGATGGAGGGACGTAGGCCCCTGGTCGCCCGCCCCGCTCGGGCGCAGCGTGGAGTACATGGGTTCCCTGGGGGCGGTCCTGGTCATCGCTGCGAAGGACGTGGCCCAGCGCAGCCGTGACCGCTCGGCGTTCATCATGGGGCTGATCGGTCCGCTCGCGCTCGCCCTCATCCTCGGTGGCACCCTGGGCGGAGCCGACGACCCCGCTGCGTTCGAGCTCGGCGTGGCGGTGGAGGACGACGGGTCGATCGCCGCGGGCTTCAGCGAACTGCTCGCCGACCTGGAGGACGATCAGGTCGTCGAGATGACGACCGCCCGCGACCTCGCCGAGCTGGAACGTCTCGTCGACGACGGCGACGTCGCCGCCGGCTTCCACATCGCAGCCGGGTTCACCGACACCGTGCGGGCAGCCGAACCGTCGACCATCACGATCGTCGGCGACCCCGGATCCACGGTCGCAACCGATGTCGCCGAGGCGATCGCCCGGACCTTCGCTGCAGAACTCGACTACGTCTCACTCGCCACCGCGTCGGTCATCACCATCGAGGGAGGAGCACCGGAGGCCGACCGTGTCGCCGAGCTGACCGCTGCGGCGATGGCACAGCCGTCACCGATCGGCCTGGTGCCGATCGAGGGCGAGGCTCGAGGCCAGGATCTCTCGACCTACTACTCGGTCTCGCTCTCGGTCTTCTTCCTGTTCTTCACCGTGCAGTTCGGCGTGCTCAGCCTCATGGAGGAACGAGAGGGCGGCACGCTCGATCGCGTGCTGATGGCGCCGATCGCCCGGCCGGCGGTGCTCATCGGCAAGCTCATGTCGTCGTTCGTCGTCGGGGTGCTGTCGATGATCGTGCTCGTCGCGGCGACCACGCTGATCGGCGGCGCCGCATGGGGCGACCTCGTACCGGTCGGCGTCCTGATCGTGGTCGGTGTCTCGGTGGCGATCGCCGTCGCCGCGCTGGTCGCAGCGATTGCGAGAACCACCGAGCAGGCCGTCGCCACCGCCTCGGCAGCGGCGCTGGTGTTCGGCCTGCTCGGCGGCACCTTCTTCCCCGTGAGCCGCGCGGATGGGCTGCTGTCGACCGTCAGCTTCGTGTCGCCCCATCGTTGGCTGCTGGAGGGATTCCGTGACGTCTCGTTCGGGGCGGGCGTCGGTGATCTCGGAGCGCCGTTGGCGGTGCTCGTCGGCTTTACCGTGGTGGTCGGAGGCGCCGGTGTCGTCCTCACCGAGCGGAAGCTGGTGCGGACGTGATCGTGCTGGTCATCGCGTGGAACAATCTGCGACGGCTCCTCCGCGAGCGCAGCAACCTGTTCTTCGTGTTCGTGCTCCCGCTGATGTTGATCCTCGTGCTCGGCGTGACGGTCGGGGGCGACACACCACGCATCGGCGTGTACCTCGAGGGCGGGCCGACGCCGCCCGCTCAGGAGTTGATCGACGGCATCGAACGACTCGACGACGTCACGGTCGAGTCGTTCGCCGACCTGGAGACGGCAACCGGCGAGTTGGAACGTGAGGACATCACGGCGTTGGTCGTCGTCCCCGTCGACTACGACGACGCGCTCGCGTCGGAGTCGGTCGCCGAGATCGAGTACCGAGTGATCCCGACCAGCGGTGGCTTCGAGATGCAGAGTCTGGTGGAGTCGGTCGTGGCCGACCAGAACGGAGCGATTCGAGCCGGTCGAGTGATCGCCGAACAGACCGGCCTCCCGCCCACCGAGGCGTCCGC
>JBCBDK010000410.1:0-4224 GCA_038529675.1 Actinomycetota bacterium | reverse complement strand
CCCGCCGACGAGTACCCCTCGGTCGCCTCCACCCAACTCGACGAACGTGACGATGATGCAGTTGGCCACCTGCGGGTCGACGCCCTGGCCGACGAAGTCGCTCGGACCACCACCCACGAGCAGATCGAACAGGGTCTCGTCCAGGAGTTCACCGGTCGGCCGTTCCGCCGGGAACGTCGACGGGTCGACCGCCGGGCCGCCCGCGTCAGCAGGATCCTCCGGCACCGTCGTCGCTGCGCCGTCCTCCGGCTCGTCCGGCTCCGAGGCGACCGTGGTGGCGGTCTCCTCCGTCTCGTCAGGCTCCTCGGGATCCCCGGCAGGCTCCGCAACGGTGGTCGCCGTCTCCTCCGCTGGAGCCGCCTCCTCCTCTGGAGCCGCCTCCTCCTCGAGCTCGGCGTCCTCGGGCTCGGGCTCCGGCGCAGGCGCCGCCACCTCGTCCGAGAGCGGCACCGCCGTGAACGACACCTCCGACGACTCGCCGCCATCGGTGTCGGCGGCGACGTACACGCCGACACCGGCGGCTGCGAACGCGACGGCACCGACACCCATCCCGACGGTCTGGCCACCGGGCATCGCCGCCGCCAACCGGACCGAACGCGTTGTGTCGCCGCCGTCCGCGTCGGGCTGTTGCGGCTGCGTTCCGAGCCACCCTCGTTCGTCGACCCACACCGACAGGGGCGGCATCACGACCAATGCCGCCAGCAGGGCGATCGCGACGTTCAGGGTCACGATGATCCCGAAGTCGCGCAGCAGCGGCAGTGCAGACCCGATCAGCACGGCGAAGCCACCGATCGTCGTCAGCGCCGACGTGAAGAACGCACGGCCGGTCCGGCCGGCGGCGGTGTCCGTCGCCGCACGCGGCTCGAGCCCCCGCTGGCGCTCCTCAAGATAGCGGCCGAGGATCAGCACAGAGAACTCGGCACAGGTGGCGATCACCAGTGGACCGCTGACCGTCGTGAGCGGGCTGAGCTCGAACCCGACCAGACCGACGATGAGCGACGACACACCCACAGCGAGCACGACCGGCACGAGCGCGAGCAACGCCCTGCTGACCGAACGGAGCCTGAGCACGAGGTACAACCCGGCGAGACACAGCGCGAGGTACGTCAGGTTCGCCCGATTCGCGGACAGATTGTCGAGCAGGCCGATGCCGACCGTCGCCAGGCCTGCGGGGGTCGCCCGTACCGGGTCCTGACCATCGGGCAGATCCGTCAACAACACGCTGCTCGCGTCGAGGTCGGCGGCGAGCGCATCGATGCGCTCGTCGAGATCGTCGGCGAGTTCCTCCACGAGCACGGCTCGCTCCTCGAGGCTCGCGGGCGCGAGCCGCAGATTGAGCTGTGCAGCCGTTCCGTCCTCGGTCACCAGGGCACGATCGATGTCGTCGAGGAGTTCGACGACGCCGTCGGTCCGCAATGCCTCCGCTGCGATGAGCACGTCGTCCGAGCTGGGCGGGATCACCGTCGCACCGTCGATGTCGATGATCTTGGCCATCGTGTTCACGAGGCTCGACGACGACACGACACCGTCACGCGCCTCGGCGTCGATGATGAACTCGTGGAGCATGGTCACGACCGCCTGGTCGTAGACGTTGTTCGCGCTGACGAGCACGCCGAGGGTCGTGCCGAAGCCGGTGGCGTCCTCGAGTCGCTCGATGTCGGCCACGGTCTCGCTGCCCTGATCGATCCACTCGACCGGGTCGGACTGGATCTTCGTCCGCCCTTCGACCAAGACGCCACCGACGAACAAGGCGACCGCGAGCGCGATCAGTCCGACGCCGACCGAGCTGGGCAGCCCACCGAGCTTGACGACGAGCCGTTCGACCGCTGACTCCTTGCGCTTCTCTGTCGGGATGTTGTACTCGCGGGCGCCGAGGATCGCGACGGGCACGATGATGCCGATCGCGACCAGGACCACCACACCGATCGCGAGCAGTACACCGAAGTCGCGAATCATCGGGACCTTCGAGATGCGCAGCGCCAAGAACGCCAAGACGCCGGCGATCGTCGCGGTGACGAGCGGCGGCGCGACGTTGGCGACGGTCTCCGAGATCGGATGCGGATCCCGATCGAGGACGACCTCCTCCTCGACCCGGTTGTGGATCTGGATCGCGAAGTCGATGCCGAGTCCGATCAGGATCGGCAGCCCGGAGATGGTGACCAACGACAGATCGATCCCGAGCCAGCCCATCAGCGCGAACGCCCAGATCACGCCGATCAGCACGGCGAGCAGTGGCAACAGTCGCCAACGCACACGGAAGATCAACCCGAGCACGACCGCCATCACGACCAGCGCCGCGAGACCGAGCGTGAGCATGCCGCCCTGCAGGTAGTCGTTGATCTCGGCGAGGTACACCGGCGAGCCGGTCACCGTCAGGTCGAACCCGTCGAAGTTCGCTCCGTCCAGAACGGCCAGCACATCCTCTGTCGCCGACGACTGCGTGTCGAGATCGATGTTGCCGTCGAGGACGACACCGCCGACGGCGGTCGAGTTGGGGGGCGCGCCCGAGCCCTCGACGTTCGGGAAGGTCGAGGCGAGCGACTTGCGGATCGCGAGTTCGCCGCGCGGCGGCGGAATCGGGCCGTCGCCACCGACCTCGAACCCGTCGTTGCCGAAGATCAACAGGTCGTTCCAGCCGGGGTTGCCGATCACCTGCTCGCCGGCTGCGCCCCGACGTGCGAGCGAGATGGCGATGTCGGCGCTGCGTGCGTCGGCACCGTCGGGATCGCGGCCGAGCGCAGCGGTCAAGGCCTGGGTCCCGGCAGGGCCGCCGACGAGCTCGGAGCTGAACGTCAGCGAGGTCAGCGGGGTGACGACCGAGCGAACGGCCTCCACCTCCGACAACTCGGCGGTGAGCCGCTCGAGCGTCGCCAGGTTCTCATCGACATACAGGCTGGCGACGTCCACATCGGCGCCGTCGGCCGCCGTGAACAGCAGGATGATCGTCTCACCACCGAAGTCGTCCTGGAAGTCGACGTTGTCGATCGCGATCTGTGAATCAGGGTTGAGGTAGCTGTCCTGACCGGTGGCGAACTCGACGCGTGTCAGGCCGAGCCCGAGCAGGATCGTCAACACGACGAGCGCGGCGATGACGGCCTTCCAACGCTTGCCGAGTTCGACCCCGACGCTTCTCCAGAACTGCTCCATGGCTGTGTCTCCGTTGTGTGTTGCTGACGCCGTCCGCATCGGCGGATGGCGCCCGTCGGGTCGCCCGCTGCGACGGCCTCAGGTGCCGTAACCGAACCCGAGATCGGGAGCGGTGAGCAAGGGCCGAAAGTCGATACTTCGTTCGTCGGCCATCGCAGCGCATGTCCCACCCCGATCGACGATGACCGTCATCGCGACCGGCGTCGCACCGTACGCGGCGATCTGATCGACCGCTTCGATCAGCGACGTCCCGCGGGTGGTGGTGTCCTCGGTGACGAGGACGCGGTCGCCAGGTTCGAGGGCGCCCGCTATCCGGCCCGTCACGCCGCCCTGCTTGGCCTCCTTGCGAACGCTGAAGCTCCGGAGTTCGTGGCCGCGGGTGGCCAGCACCGCAGCGACGCCATATGCCATCGGATCGGCACCCATGGTGAGACCCCCGATCGCGTCGAACCCGTCGAGGTCGTCTCCGAACACCTCGGTGAGCGCGTCGGTGACGGCGATGATCCCGTCGGCACGACACGCTGTCTGCTTCGTGTCGAGGAACCATGAACTCGTCGCCCCTGACTTGAGGGTGAACGTCCCCCGCTTGACCGCATGCGCCATGACGTGATGGCGCAGTCGGTCGAGCGTGGGTGTGAGCGGCGGCAGATCTGCGTCGTTCGCGGCCGTCGTGGTCTCGGACATCGGCGGCGACCGTAGTCGCCCATCGACCCTGACGTGTGAAACCATCGGCAACCCGTGGACGATTGATCGAATGCCGGGATCGATCGTTCCGATCATTGACACAAATGATCGGCCGCTATGATCCGCGCCATGGCGAAAAAGACACCGATGTCCGCAGACCACAAAGCGGCACTGGCGAAGGGCCGCGCGGAGGGCAAAGCGGTCCGTGACTATCTGGAAGGGCTGCGGGCGACCAAGCCCAAGCGTGGGCGCAAGCGGACGGCCGACACCGTGCAGCAGCGCCTCGAAGCGATCGAGGACGAACTGCCCGAGGCGAGCCCGATGGACGAGCTGCTGCTGGTCCAGGAGCGACGCGATCTCGAGGCCGAACTCGAGGCAATGTCGCAGACGATC
>JBCBDK010000409.1:0-4240 GCA_038529675.1 Actinomycetota bacterium | reverse complement strand
GGTCACTTGACCATCACGATCGTTGCGCCTCCACGGCGCAACAGGTCACTTGACCATCACGATCGTTGCGCCTCCACGGCGCAACAGGTCACTTGACCTCGACGTCGGCGCCGACCTCTTCGAGCTTGGCCTTGGCCGCGTCGGCCTCGTCCTTGCCCACCTTCTCGAGCAGCGGCTTGGGGGCGCCGTCGACCAGGTCCTTGGCGTCCTTCAGGCCCACGCCGAGCAGGTCCTTGACGACCTTGACGACCTGGATCTTCTGGGCACCCGCACCGGCGAGCACGACATCGAACTCGGTCTGGTCGTCGCCGCCACCAGCGGCATCGCCGCCACCAGCGGCCGGAGCGGCGGCCATCACGGCAGCCGGCGCGGCCGCGGTCACGTCGAACTTCTCTTCGAAGGCGTCGAGGAGCTCCTTGAGCTCGATGACGGTCATGTTGGAAATTGCGTCGAGGATCTCGTCCTTGGACATTGTGGTGTCTCTCTTTCGAAACGATTGGGGCGATCAGCCCCGGGACTTCTTGGGGTTGATCGAACTCAGGCCGCTTCGCGGTCCGAGATCAGGGCGCTGAGGCCGTAGGCGAAGTTGCGCGGCAGTGCCTGGAGCAGACCAGCGGTCTTCACCAGCGGCGCCTGGAACGAACCGGCGAGCTGTGCGAGCAGCACGTCACGCGACGGCAGGTTGGCCAGGACCTTCAGGTCGTCGGCCGACATGACGGACTCGCCCATCATGCCGCCCTTGATGATGAGGGCCGGGGTGGCCTTCGTCTGCTCGGTGAGCGCCTTGGCGGCGGCCGCCACGTCGCCCTGCACGAACGTGAGGGCGGTCGGGCCGGTCAGGTGCTCGTGGAGTCCTTCCTTGCCCGCAGCGGTCGCAGCCAGCTTGACGAGGGTGTTCTTGTACACCTTGTGTTCGGCGCCGGCTTCGCGCAGCGGTGCACGCAGATCAGCGAACTGCGAGACCGTCAGCCCGCGGTACTCGGTGACGAACACGGCGTCGGCCTCGTTGAGCTTGGCCGTGACCTCTTCGACCACTGCCACCTTGTCGGGGCGTGGTGCAGAACCTTCTGACATATGTGTTTCCTCCTCTCGGATCGACTCGGGGTGCTCGCTGGTGGCGAACACCGCCGAGGATCGGCACGACGACCACCGCGAGCGGCGACGTGTGACTCGAGCATCGGAGGGAACACCTCGGATGGCGGATCACTCCTGGTGAGCCATTACCTGCGTCAGCAGACCATCGGTCTTCGGCGAGAACCGGATCGGTTGTAACGACCCTCAAGGCTAGGGCCGGCAGCAACGAGATCCACGCATCGGGCGCCGCACGGCCCGAGCAACGAGATCCACGCATCGGGCGCCGCACGGCCCGAGCGGCGGGGGCGGCGAAGCGTGTCGACGCGAGACCGCCGCGGCCCGAGTGGCACCCGTCTCTGCCATCGGGCCCGGCGAGTCCGCGCCCTGCCCAGATCATCGACACGAACGTGCCGGAACTGAAGCTCTTGGCGGTCAGTCTGCCAGGTCCGCAGGGCGGATGTCTCGAAATATTCCGTGTCGGTCGCGTGTCGATCGTACGAAGCCGGGTTCCGACGACCGGCGCCGGAAGCGACTCAGTCGTCGGCCTTGAGGCGGCCGATGTCGATGCGAACGCCCGGGCCCATCGTGGCCGACACGGTGACCTTCTTGATGTATCGACCCTTGGCCGACGCGGGCTTCGCCCGGTTGAGCTCGTCGACGATCGCGAAGAAGTTCTGCGTGAGAGCGGCCGGCTCGAAGCTGGCCTTGCCCACCGGCACCTGCACGTTGCCGTAGCGGTCGGTGCGGTACTCGACCTTGCCGCCCTTGAACTCCTCGACCGCCTTGGCGACGTCGGGCGTGACCGTGCCGGTCTTGGGGTTCGGCATGAGGCCGCGCGGGCCGAGCGTGCGGCCGAGGCGACCGACGAGCGGCATCATGTCGGGCGACGCGATGACGAGATCGAAGTCCATCTTGCCGGCCTCGACGTCGGCGGCGAGATCGTCGGCGCCGACGACGTCGGCACCAGCGGCGCGGGCTGCGTCGGCGGCCTCGCCGGCGGCGAACACCGCCACGCGGACGTCCTTGCCCGTACCGGCCGGGAGCGCAACGGTGCCGCGCACCATCTGATCGGCCTTGCGGGGATCGACGCCGAGACGGACGACGACGTCGATCGACTCGTCGAACTTGGCCTTGGCGGTGGCCTTGGCGTGGGCCAGCGCCTCGCCGGGTGCGTAGAAGTGCTCGCGGTCGTACGACTTGAGCGAATCGGTGTAGTGCTTGCCGGACATGTTGTCTCCCTCAGTGTGTTGAGCCCGCCGGCCGAGGTGGTTCCGGTCGAGGCGTTGGATTGTTGACCGACACCGCGAAGGACCGCAGGTCCTGAGGCGTGTCTGACACGGTGACTGGTCGGACTCCGTTCGGTGCCTGACAGCGCACTCGGATGCTGCGCATCCGGGTGGGTGTCGGACACCTCACTGAATCAGACGACCTCGATCCCCATGCTCCGGGCGGTGCCCTTGACTTGGAGCTTGGCGGCGTCCATGTCGTTCGCGTTGAGGTCGGGCATCTTGATCTCGGCGATCTCGGCGACCTGGGCCTCGGTGATCGAACCGGCGACCTCGGAACCCGGGTTGTTGGCGGCCTTGTCGAGACCGGCCTTCTCTCGGATCAGCGTCGACGTCGGTGGCGTCTTGAGGATGAAGTCGAAGGTGCGATCCTCGTAGATCGTGATCTCGGTCGGGATGACCTGACCGGCCTTGTCCTCCGTCTGGGCGTTGTACGCCTTGACGAAGTCCATGATCGGGATGCCGTGCGGACCGAGCGCGGTACCGACCGGCGGCGCAGGGCTGGCCTTGCCGGCCTCGATCTGGATCTTGACGACTGCAGCGACTTGCTTCTTTGCCATGACTGGTTCTCTACGACTTCTTGCGATTCAGGGGCGGTACGAGGCTACGGGTGATTCGTCCGACTCGCGCCGGCCGATCGTCACGCGTGCTCCGATCAGAGCTTGGCGACTTGGCTGAAGTCCATCTCGACCAGGGTCTCGCGACCGAAGATGTTGACGAGGACCTTCAGCTTCATGTGGTCCGCGTTGATCTCGGCGATCTCGCCGGTGAAGTCGGCGAACGGGCCTTCCTTCACGCGGACGCTCTCGCCTTCCTCGTAGTCGAGCTTCGCCTGGCGACGCGGTGCGGCATCGACACCGGTGGTCTTCGGCGACAGGAAGGTCTTGACCTCACGTCGTGACAGCGGCGTCGGCTTCTGGCCCTTCTGGGCCTGACCGACGAACCCGGTGATGCCGGGCGTGTTGCGGACGCAGTACCAGGACTCGTCGTCCATCCGGCAGCGCACGAGCAGGTAGCCCGGGAAGACCTTCTTCATGACGGTCTGCTTCTTGCCGTTCTTGTACTCGTCGACCTCTTCCATGGGGATGACGATCTCGTAGATCTTGTCCTCCATGTTCATCGACTGGATCCGAGCGTTCAGGTTCGCCATGACCTTCTTCTCGTGACCCGACTGGGTGTGCACGACGAACCACTTGCCCGGGCGCTTGTTCGGATCGTCGACCTCAGCCGGCGGCGCGTCCTCGACCTCGACCGCGCCCTGGGGCTCGTCGGCGGCATCGCCGGCCTCGGCCGCTTCGGCCCCGGCGGCAGCCTCGACCGCACCGGACTCGACATCGGGGTCGACGTCATCCTCGGCGTCGACGGTCACGTCGGTGTCGCCGGTCGGCAGCAACGAGGCGGCATCCTCGCCCCCGACCGCGAGCTCATCATCGGTGCCGAGGTCGGCATCGCCGGTCGGCAACAGGTCGGCGACCGCATGGTCGGTGGCCGGCTCAGCCGGGACCGCGCCCTCGTCGGCCGACGGCGACGCATCGGCCGCGAGGGCCTCGGCGCCGGACTCGACCTCGGCGATCTGCTCGTCGGCGTCGTCGAGGACGGACGAGAGCTGATCGTCGAGCGAAGCGAGCGCGTCGGTGCTGCTCGCGTCGTCGAAGTCGGTGGTGTTGGTGTCGTCGCTCATGTCGTTGCTCGCCGTGGAGTGTCGCCGGGTGGATCGTTGGGTCTCGCGCAGCCGCTCAGGACGGCAGGCCGTAGAACCACTCGCCCAGCTGGCTGAAGACGTAGTCGAAGCCACCGACGAACGCCGTGTAGATGATGACCGTCACGGTGACGATGATCGAGTAGCGCACGATCTCGGGCCGCTTGGGCCAGGCGACCTT
>JBCBDK010000408.1:0-4248 GCA_038529675.1 Actinomycetota bacterium | reverse complement strand
CCCGGACAACGTGTTCGTCGGCGCGTTCATCGGCTCGCCGTCGATGAACCTCTACGAGGCGATCCTGACGGTGACCGACAGCGGCGGCACCGTGCAGATCGGGAGCCAGACACTCGCCTTCGGTCCCGAGACCATGTCGGCTCGGCCGGGACTCAAGAACTACGACGGCACGTCGATCATCCTCGGCATCCGGCCCGAAGACTTCGAGGACGCCGCCATGGTCGAGCACGACACCTCCGGGAAGCAGCTCACGTCGACCGTCAGCCTGATCGAGGCACTCGGATCCGAGCTCATGGTCCACTTCGACATCGACGCCCGCACGGTCGACTCCGGTGACCCCGATGCCGTCGAGGACTCCGACGCGACGTCGAACGCCGTCGGTCGGTTCCACCCTCGGTCGAAGGCACGCATGCGCGAGCAGATCACGATTGCCGTGGCAACGGAGAACATGCACTTCTTCGATGCCCAGACGCGCAGGGCGATCTGGGACTGAGCGGTCGGGCAGATTCCGCGGCAACGCCGAACAACTCGGGATCAGTCTGATCGTCGGCGAGTCGCGGTGACGATGATGGCGCCGACGAGGCTGACGATCGGTGCCATCGGCTGGACGATCACCCCGCCGCGGCACGGGCTGCGTCGACGGTGCGGCCCGCCACCTCGCGGGCTCGGTATGCATCGGGCAGGCGCGGGTCGTCGCGTCCGTCAGAGGTCGGGGGTGAATCGGGGCTTGATCGGCGCGTGGTCGATGGCGGGGAGGACGTGCTCGGCGACGAGGTCGCACTCAGCCTGGTGGGTGTAGCCCGACAGGATGAACGCGCCGATGCCGACGTCCTGGTAGGCCCGCAGCTTGGCGACGACTTGGTCCGGGTCACCGACGATCGCTGCGCCGGCGCCGGAGCGGGCGCGGCCCACGCCGGTCCACAGCGCCTCTTCGACGAACCCGTCGTCGGACGAGGAGTCGCGCAGCTCGTTCTGGCGGGCGACACCCGCCGACTGCGTGTCGAGCGACTTGTTCCGGATCTGCTCGCCGATGTCGGCCTCGAGCTTGGACACGAGCCGATCGGCGGCGGCGCGCGCCTCCGCCTCGGTTTCGCGGACGATCATGTGGGCGCGCAGCCCGTGGATCAGCTCGCGGTCGTAGCGATCCTTGGCCAGTTCGGTCATTTCCGCGACGGTGTCGCCGACGCTCGCGACGGTGTCGGGCCACGTGAGGAACACGTCGGACTCGGCGGCGGCGACGTCCTTCGCTGCGGGGGAGAAGCCGCCGAAGTAGAACGGCGGGCACGTACCGGACACGGTCGAGACGCGCGGTGGCTCGACCTGGAGCTTCACGAACTCCCCGTCGATGTCGACCGGCTTGCGGTCGAGCAGGGCACGCAGCACCTGCATCCACTCGCGCGTGCGCTGGTAGCGGGGAGCAGACTCGAGCGCCTCGCCCGGGATATCGGACGAGATGATGTTGATGTTCAGACGGCCGTTCGAGAACTGGTCGATCGACGCCAACTGTCGGGCGAGCTGGGGGAGCCACATCTCGCCCATGCGTACCGCAAGCAGGTGATGGATCTGCTCGGTGTGCGTGGCGATCGCCGCCGCGAACGCCGTCGAGTCGATGCCGAGTTGGTACCCCGACGGCAGCAGCACGTTGTCGAACCCGCCACGATCGGCGGACTGCACGATGTCGCGGCAGTGCGGCCACGACGCCTGGAGTGACGGCTCGGGGACCCCGAGGAACTCGTAGTCGTCGTCGCAGAGCGCGCCGAACCAGGAGATCTCGGGAAGATGCGGATCGCGTACGGAACTCACGGGAGCGGTTGACCTTCGGAGGCTTCGACGATGGCGTAGACGTCGTCGCGGCTGAGCGTGACGCCCATCGCGGCGCACGAGGAACGGATTCGGTCGGGGTTCTGCGTCCCGATGATCGCGATCGGCGCCGACGGGTGGGCGAGCACGAAGGCGAGTGCGATCTGTGTGCGGTCGACGCCCTCGCGATCGGCGAGCCGGTCGAGCTCGGTGATCAACTCGGCGGCAACGTCGTCACCGGTGGCGAGCCGACCGCCACCGAGTGGGCTCCACGCCATCGGGACGATCTTCAGTTCCATGCACTGATCGAACGTGCCGTCGCGGATCGGATCGAGGTGTGCCGCCGAGAACTCTGGCTGGTTGGCGACGATCGGGAACTCGAGGTGTGCCTGCAGCGCGGCGACCTGCGCCGGCGTGTGGTTGGACACGCCGACCTCACGGATCTTGCCCTCGGCACGCAACGCGGCGAGGGTGATCGCGACGTCGGCCGGGTGGGTGAAGAGGTCCGGACGATGGATCTGATACAGGTCGATGACGTCGGTGTTGAGGCGACGCAGCGATGCCTCACAGGCTTCGCGGAGATACTTCGGTGACGAGTCGTACGGCCGCGGTGGGATGATCCCGCCCTTGGTCGCCAGCACCATTCGATCGCGCAGATCGGGCGCCGACGAGAGCACCTTGCCGAAGGTCGCCTCGACGGTCCCGAACGACTCGGGCGAGCCGTCGAAGCCGTAGATGTCGGCGGTGTCGATCAGGTTCATCCCGGCGTCGAGGGCCGTCTCGATCAGCTCGCGACCCTGACCCGGATCGTCGGTGGTGAACCGCCACAGGCCGAACGAGATCGGACCGACCGGTGGGAGCGAGCCGATGACCCGCGACTGCGTCTGGACGAGTGAGGAGCTCACCGGGCAGAACCTACCCGGCTCACCCCTTGACCGATCCGGCGAGCAGACCTCGCACGAAGAAGCGCTGCAGGGCGAAGAACACCACGAGCGGGAAGAACGACTGGATGAAGGCCGCCGCCGGCAGGAGGTGTTCGTTCCGTCCGAAGTCGCCCGCGAGATTCGCGATGAGGATCGTCGTCGGGATCGCATCGATGTTCGTCCCGACCATCGTGTTGGCGATCAGGAAGTCGTTCCACGTCCACAGGAACTGGAAGATCGCGAACGCAGCCAACACCGGGATCGACAGCGGCAGCACGAGCCGCCAGAAGATGGTGAAGTGATCGGCCCCGTCGATGCGGGCCGCTTCGAACAGGTCGCCGGGCAGCCCGGAGATGTAGTTGTGCAGCAGGAAGATCGCGAACGGCAAGGCGAAGCCGGTATGGGTCAACCACACCGATGCGGTGTTCCCTGCGAGATCGAGGTCGGGGAACAGCGTGATCGTCTTGTCGAGGAACGGGATCGTCCACTTGCCGCCGTTGAAGTACAGCCGCAACAGCGGGAGCAGTGCCACCTGGAGGGGCACGGCGAGCAGCGACACCGTGGCGATGAACAGTGCCTTGCGGCCCTTGAAGTCGATCCAGGCGAATGCATACGCCGCGAACGCGGCGATGGCGATCGGGATGACCGTTGCCGGGATGGCGATCGCCATCGAGTTGAGGAGCGAGTCGCCGAGCGACACGCTCGCGCTCGTCTCGAAGATCGTCCGGTAGTTCTCGAAGGTGGTGTTGCCCTCGCCGAAGCGGAAGTTCCACCACCCCGAGCTGCGCTGTTCGTCCCGGGTACGGAACCCGCTGACGAACAGACCGATGGTGGGCAGGCTCCAGACGATGACGATCGCCCACAGCATCCACACCGGGATGCCGCGCAGGAAGCCGTAGACCCGACCGAGGATGCTCGTGTCGGCCTCGGAGCCCTGGACGGTGTCGCTCGCCATGGTGTCGAGAGTGGTCATCTCAGGCCTCCTGCTGCATGCGGCGGATGTTCGAGTACATGATCGGGAGCACCGAGACGAAGATCAGCATCGCCAGCGCCGAACCTCGGCCCGCGTTCTGGAACTGGAACGCCTCCTGGAACATGTCGTTCGCGAGGACCTGTGTCCCGAAGTTCGAGTTCGTCATCACCTTGACGATGTCGTACACCTTCATCACGAGCACGATGATCGTGGTGACGACGACACCGATCGTCGGGGCGATCTGTGGGAGCGTCACCCGCCAGAAGATCTGCGCCGGCGTGGCGCCGTCGACACTGGCGGCTTCGATGATCTCGTCGGGCACCGCCTTGATCGCGGCGGAGAGGATGACCATGGCGAAGCCGGTCTGGATCCAGATCAGCACCACCATCAGGAACACGTTGTTGTACGGCTGTTCCTGGATGAAGTTGATCGGCGCCGGGATCACCTCGCCGGCATCGTTGGTTCGTTGACCGCCGACACCCCCGCCGATCAGCGCCCAGTACCGCAACAGGAACCAGCCGAGCAGCACCGCCACCACACCGGGCACGACCG
>JBCBDK010000407.1:0-4251 GCA_038529675.1 Actinomycetota bacterium | reverse complement strand
CCTCTGCACCCCGGAGTTGGATTCTGTCCCCGAGCAGGAACCCAACACGGCGACAATAGAGTTGGATTCCGTCCCCGAGCAAGAACCCAACACGGCGACAGCAGAGTTGGATTCTGTCCCCGAGCAAGAACCCAACACGGCGACAACAGAGTTGGATTCTGTCCCCGAGCAAGAATCCAACGTTGCTCGCGCGGCGCGTGGGCGTCGGGGCGAGGGGGCGGTGGTGTCGGGAGTCGGGACGTCGCACTTCGGGCGCTTCGGCGACCGGCGAATCGAGGAGCTGGCCTGGTCGGCGATCACCGAGGCGCTCGTCGACGCCGACCTCGGCCCAGGCGACATCGACGCGGCGATCGTGAGTTCGGTGTTCGGCCCGCCTGGCCTCGCCAACCGCGTGCTCGTCGGTGTCGGCCTCGCCGGCATTCCGGTGTTCCAGGTCGAGGCGGCGTGCGCAAGCGGGACGGTGGCGTTCCACGAGGCCGCCACGTCGGTCGGCGCCGGCCGCTTCGACCGCGTCCTCGCCGTCGGCGTGGAACAGCTGTCGACCCAGTTCGCCGGCGCGATCATCCCGGAGCCGTCCGACCCCGACGGACGTTCCGGCCTCGCGATGCCGGCGCTCTACGCCCTCCAGGCGAACCGCCACGTGCACGTCCACGGCCTCGACCCGGACCTTCTCGCACACGTGGCGGTGAAGAACAAGCGCCACGGCGCCGCCAATCCACGGGCGCACCTCGGCGACGCCGGTCTCACGCTCGACCGCGTCCTCGACAGCCGTCCGATCGCCGGGCCGCTGACGCTGCTCCAGTGTTGCCCGATGACCGACGGAGCCGCCGCCGCCGTGCTCGAATCGCCGCGAGCAGCGGCCGATCGCTGCCACGACCGATCGGTGTCGGTGCTGTCGAGCCGGTTCGCGTCGGGCAGGCCGTGGGGGTCGCACACTGCGCTCCCGTGGGGCTTCGACACCGTCCGTTCGACGGCCACCGCGGCGCTCGACGATGCCGGGGTCACGCTCGACGACGTCGATCTGTTCGAGGTCCACGACGCCTTCACGATCGGCGAAGTCCTCACCGTCGAGGCGATCGGTCTCGCCCAGCCGGGTGGCGGCGCCGAGCTGACGGCGAACGGCACGACTGCGCTCGGCGGGCCGCGCCCGGTCAACCCGAGCGGCGGGCTGCTGTCGCGCGGGCACCCGCTCGGCGCAACCGGACTCGCACAGATCGCCGAAGCCGCCTGGCAGCTGCGTGGCGAAGCCGGCGAGCGACAGGTACCCGACGCGTCGACGGCACTCGTGGAGACGATGGGCGGCGGCGCCGCCGGCGTCGACGCGAACGCCTGTGTGGTGTCGGTGCTGCGAGGACCGGCGTGAGCTCGACGAGCGAGCAGCACGGCGACGCCCTCGCGGCGACGAGCGACGTACCGACAACCGACATCGACCTCCTCGCCGACGGCGCGGTCGACGACCCGCACCGGGTGTTCCGCGACCTGAGGGGCATCGCACCGATCGTCTGGTCGACCCGTCACCGAGCCTGGATCGTGACGACGCACGAGGAGGTGCGGCTCGCTTTCCACGATCTGCGCCTGTCGAGCGATCGGCTCACGCCGCTCGAGCGTCGGCTGTCCGACGACGAACGCGCGCTCATGGGTGACACGTTCGACCTGCTCCGTGGCTGGATGGTGTTCCACGATCCACCCGACCACGAGCGACTCCGGGAGCCACTTCGTCGCACGTTCACACCAGCTCGCGTCACCGATCTCCGACCGCGCGTCGAGGCGATCGTCGACGAGCTCCTCGTTGACGTCGCGTCGCAACTCGCAGCCGGCGACACCGTCGACCTCGTCGCGTCGTTCGCCTTCCCGCTTCCTGCGATCGTCATCGCCGAGCTGCTCGGGGTGCCGGTCGAGGATCGCGCCGAGTTCAAGACCTGGAGCGACGAGCTCGCCGCGGTCGTGTTCGGAACCGCGGACCGGCGATCCGGCATCGAACAGGCCGCTGCGGGCAGTGCGAAGTTCGCTGCATACTTTGGCGGACTGATCGAGCGCTACACGGCCGACCCGGCTGACAACCTGATCTCGGCGCTGATCGCCGTCACGAACGACGAGCCCGGGTTGGGCCTGTCGTCGACCGAGCTGGTCGGCGCGCTCACGCTGCTGCTGTTCGGCGGTCACGAGACCACGACCAACCTGATCTCGAACTCGTACCACTCACTTTTGCGCGACCCCACGGCACTCGCCAAAGCGCGTACCGAGCGGAACGCGCACCTGCGAACCGCGATGTGGGAGGAACTCCATCGATTCGACGGCTCGACGAAGGTGATGGTCCGTGTGGTCGCAGAGGACCACGAGCGAGCGGGCGTGACGATGCGAGCCGGCGAGACCGTGTTGCTCGGCGTCCTCGGCGCGAACCGCGACCCAGCCGTGTTCGCCACGCCGGACACCATCGACCTCTCTCGCGACAACGCACGCCAACACGTCGGATTCGGTTATGGCCGCCACTTCTGCCTCGGCGCTGCGCTCGCACGCCTCGAGGCCGACGTGGCACTCGGTCGGCTCGTCGACCTGCTCGACGTGAAGATCGCCGGCGACGTCCAGTGGTCGCCCGTGTTGCTCGGCCGCGGCCACCGGACCCTGCCGGTCGAGTCGAGACCGTGACCGAAGAGCCCGACGGGACCAGCGCGACGGACCCGTCCGGCGAACCCGACGACACGGTCGGCGTGAGCCCGCACCCGACGCCGTGGCCGGACGATCCCCGCCTCGACCCGGCACTGCTCGAGCACGGCGATCGGCGCAACGTGCTCGACCGCTACCGCTACTGGTCGGTCGACGCGATCGTCGCCGACCTCGATCCCCGCCGCCATGCCGTCCACGTCGCGATCGAGAACTGGGAGCACGACTTCAACATCGGCACGGTGATCCGCAACGCGAACGCGTTTCTCGTCGGCGGCGTCCACGTGATCGGCCGACGCCACTGGGACCGACGCGGTGCGATGTCCACCCATGTCTACCAACACGTCCGCCACCACGTCGACGTCGAGGCGTTCGTGGCGTGGTGCGCCGCCGAACAACTGCCGATCGTGGCGATCGAGAACACGCCGGCCGCCCAACCGATCGAGTCGGCGACGTTGCCGCGATCGTGCGTGCTGGCGTTCGGCCAGGAGGGTCCGGGCCTGTCGCCGGCGACGCTCGCGGCCGCAGAACTCGTGTGCGCGATCACGCAGTACGGCTCGACGCGATCACTGAACGCAGGCGTCGCGTCCGGCATCGCGATGTTCGCCTGGGCGCTCCAGCACGCCGCGAGCAATCGGTGACGCACCGACGGGACCGCGCACCGGACGGCGCTCACGGTGCAGTTCGTGACGTCGGGCACAGCGCACCTCGCTGCTGGTGGGTCATCGCTCGGCCATCGGCCCAGGTCACATTACGCTTTCATGTCGAGAATGTCGATTTCGTGACGAGGTCGGCTCGATGACCAGGGCGTGAACACCCTCGGGGTGCCTTGCATCGAGGCCTCCAGGTCGCGAACGTGCGCGTCATGACCGACGCCCCAGGTGTCCGGTCGGGCGGCCGGCAACTCTCACCCATCGAGCTCTCACCCATCGAGCTCTCAGCATCCACCAGGTCTCGTCACACCGACGACGTCCTCGAGGGCGGGCACTGGGCCGTCGATGCACTCGTCGTCGGCACCGTGTGCATGCTCGCCGTCCACGCATCGATCCACCGCGGCTGGCGGGTCGACGACGGGGCAGCGGTCATCCCGGCGATCGCGCTCGCCGGTATCTGGATGGCGACGACACGCCGACGGCCCGATCGATCGAGCCCGCCGGTCCGCGTCGTCTCGGTGCGCTTGTCGCTCACCGTCGCGGCGGCGGCCATCGCCCTGTCGGCCGTCGCTGTGCGCACCGAACTCCCGGCCACGGTCGCCGACGTCCTCCCGGACACCGGGCAGGGCGTCGGGCTGATCGGGCCGATGGTCACGCTCGCAGTGCTCGCGAGCTACCTCGCACTGTGGGGATTCCGGTCGCTCGCACTGCTCCGCACGGTCACGCTCCTCAGTCTCCTGACGTGGGAGCCGATTGCCGGCGCCGTCCACGACGTCGTGCGCTCGTCGCTCGACCAACCGTCTGAACTCGTGTACCAACGGCTCGGCCGGCTCGGTGTGTTCGGGGTGGACGACGAACCGTGGACGTTGTTCACCGCATCGCTGCATCGCGGCTCGCTCGTGGTGATCACGATCGTCGTGCTCGGCATCGCGGCGAG
>JBCBDK010000406.1:1819-4252 GCA_038529675.1 Actinomycetota bacterium | reverse complement strand
CGATCCGAGGGATCCGTGCCGGGCGCGGTGTCGTCGACGGCGGGGCCGGCCGGGTCGCTGCGCTCGCGCTCGGGATGCGACATGGTGCTCCGACGCTAGCCAGCGGGTCGGTACGATTCGTACGTCGCCGGGCCCGCCGGCCGAGTCTGCCGCCATCGATCCGCCCGTGCCCGCCCCAGCCCGTTCCTCGACCGCCGTACGCGCATGAGTCGGATCACCGTCGTCAACGTCGTGCTGGGTGTCGTCGCCGCTGCGCTCGTCGGCATCCTGATCTGGCAGGAGACCTCGGACGACGCGCCGCCCCCGACCACCACCACGACGTCGACCACCACGACGACGTTGCCACCGACCACGACCACGTCGACCACCACGACGACCACGTCGACCACCACGACGTCGACCACCACGTCGACCACCCCGCCGCCGTCGACCCAGCCACCGGTCGAGCGTGCGCTCGTGCCGGTGGTGGTCGTCAACGGGACGACGGCTGGTGAGTTGCTCGCACCGAGCGTCGTGCGAATCCAGGAGCGGGGCTACCCCTCGGTCCGTGGTCTGAACAGTCAGGCCCGACTGACCGAGACGATGATCTTCGTGCGCACCGAGGAGTTTCTCCCCGAGGCCGACGTGCTCGCACTCGACCTCGGCTTCGATCCGGCTGACATCGAGATCGGCGTGTTCGAGGACGCGCCGCGGGTCTCGGGTTTGGCCGACGCACAGGTGATGGTGTTCCTCGGCGCAGACGGTCTGCCGGACCCACCGCCGGTCCCCGAGCTCGACGGCGACGGCGACGGCGACGACGAGGGCGAGAACGACGGCTGACCCATCGGCTGCTCCGACGGCGAACGATCGTCAGCCGGGTGCGCCGAAGGTGACCACCTTCGTCGGCGTGAGCGTGAACAGCGACCGCTCCTCGCCGTCGACGCGCAGCGGATACTCGTCGGCACCGAGATAGAGCTGTGCGAGTCGATCGATCGACTCGGTGGCGAGGTGGCCCTGCTCCGGGTCGGACTCGTCGATCACGCCGTCGACCTCGGCGTACACCGTCACCCAGTGATACGGGTTTTCGGGGTTGATCGCCTGGATGCTGGCGGTGCCGTTCTCGCGGAGCTGGCGGTCCTTCGCGCGACCCTTGACCGTGTTGATGTGCACCTTGTTGCGATCAGGGCTGGCCTCGAACCACATCGCGTTGAGCTGAATGCGGTCGCTGGCCTGCGTGGCCAGCGTGACGGTCACGGGCCCGTCGATCAGCTGCTGGTAGACCGGGTCGAGGTCGTCGATCGAGTTGCCCGTCTCCGGCTGGCTCTGCTGGAAGTCGTATCCCGAACCGGGCGTACCGATGCTGGTGATCCGAAAGGTCATGGTTGGTCTCCTGGGTGGCGGTGGATGGTGAACGGTCGGTGGGGCGTGCAGGATGGATCAGAGGCGATCGACGGTCACGTGAAGTTGACGCAGAACTCGATGACGTTGCCCCACGGGTCCTTCACGAAGGTCTGTCGCTCGGCGGCGGGTGAGTTCTCGAGCTCGATCACGTCGGCACCGGCTGCGCGGAGCTCGTCGAGGAACGCGTCGAGATCACCGGCGACGGCGACGGCGAAGTGCGGGTCGTTCGGCCGCAGCGAGGCATCGGCACCTCGCTGGTCGCCGTTCGTCGTGAGGTGCAGCGGCACGGCGCCGACTCGATACCACACACCCGGGAACCCGAAGTCGGGCCGCTCGATCTCGTCGAATCCGAGCAGGCCCGAGTAGAACGTGCGGGCCTCGTCGACGTCACCGACGCTGATGCTGACGTGATCGATCGAGAAGTCGGGTCGACCCATCGCTGAATCTTCGCAGGCCGGCCCACTGCTGCTGCACACGGAGTGCTGGATCGACGCAACTCGTCTACGTCGGTCGACCACGTCGTCTCGCCGCGAACGGGGATCGGCTAACCATGGCTCATGGAGCCAGGGCGAGCGGTGGTGGTCGGCGGTTCGCTCGGTGGGCTGACCGTCGCCAACCTGTTGCGCGACGCCGGGTGGGAGGTGAGCGTCCACGAGCGGAGTCCGCGCCCGCTCGATGGGCGAGGCGCCGGCATCGTGGTCCACGAGGCAACCGTCCGCTACCTGCTCGAGCGGCGCGACCTCTCCCTCGACGACGTCAGCTGCCCGTCGTCATGGATCCGCCACCTCGCGCCCGACGGGTCGGTCGAGCACGAGGCGCCGAGCACGTATCGATTCACCGCGTGGAACACCCTGTACCAGGCACTGCTCGAGCCGATGGCTGATCGCTACCACCTCGGTCACGAGGTCGCCGCAGTCCATCCGCAGTCGGTCGAACTCGCCGACGGCCGAACCTTCGACGCCGACCTCATCGTTGCGGCCGACGGCTTCGACTCGACAGTGCGACGCCAGTTCTTCCCTCACATCGCCCCGCAGTACTCCGGCTACGTGGGCT
>JBCBDK010000406.1:0-1719 GCA_038529675.1 Actinomycetota bacterium | reverse complement strand
GTGCGACGCCAGTTCTTCCCTCACATCGCCCCGCAGTACTCCGGCTACGTGGGCTGGCGGGGCCTGATGTCGGAAGCCGAGCTGAGCCCCGAGACCTTCGAACTGCTCGCGGACGCCATCACCTACTGCGTGCTGCCGAACAGCCACATCGTGGTGTACCCGATCCCGACCGCAGGCGGCTCGCTCGAGGTCGGGCGGCGACTCATCAACTACGTCTGGTATCGCAACGTCCCCACCGGCGGCCCGCTCGACGACCTCACCACCGATATCCACGGCGTCCGGCGCCCGGTGTCGGTGCCGCCCGGGCTGGTGCGGACCGAGTTCGTCGATGAGATGAAGGCCTTCGCCGGCGACCTCGCACCGCAGCTCGCCGAGGCGATCGCGAAGACCGACCAACCGTTCGTCCAGGTGATCGTCGACATCGAGACTGATCGCATGGTGGCCGGCAACGTGGCGCTCCTCGGCGACGGCGCCTTCTCCGCCCGACCCCACGCCGCGGCCGGCACCGCCAAGGCCGCAGAGGACGGTTGGCGGTTGCTGGCCGAACTCGAACGCCACGACGACCTGCCGGCGGCGCTGTCCTCCTGGCAGCAGACGCAGGTCGCGCTCGGCCGTCAGCTCGTCGCTCGAGCCCGGGCGATCGGCGAACGGTCACAGGTGCACTGCACGTGGCAGGCTGGCGACCCGGAGTTGGCGTTCGGCCTCTACGGGCCGGGTCGCTGACACCCCGGGATCGCAGCCCGCGATGTCCGGCCGATGGCTGTGACACCCTGCGTTCATGATGGTGGCATGGAGTTCGCCTCGACCGTCGAGTTCGCCGCAGCGGCCCGCACGCTGAGTCGGGCGGCAACTCGACGCGGGCTCGTCGCACCGAGCTTCCGTTGCCCGCCCCGCCTCGTCGGTGCCGATCGTACGATCCGCCGTCGCCGGGGCCGAGGCGATGTGCCAGACAGCGTCGTGGTGTCGATCAGGGTCAAGGGCCGGCCGAGCGCCGCCGTGTTCGCCGACATGATCGAAGGTGTCGTCGTCGCGAACCGCCTGGTCACACCGGATGCCGATCGACTCCGCACCGACCTGTGGGGCCTGGTGCAGCACAATGCTCCCGTCGCAGTGCCCGGAGCTGCCTGATCCGGCCGGTCCCGCCCTGCCGCCGCCGTAGTCTGACCCCGCGCCCCCGGGCGCCGCGCCCGGGTGGCGAAACTGGCAGACGCGGGGGGCTTAAACCTCTCTGTACGAAAGTACGTGCGGGTTCGAATCCCGCCCCGGGCACCATCATGTAGCAGGAAGAACACCGCAAATCCGGTGGTCGGAAGAACCACATCGGCGCGGCGCAGTGCACAAAGAGGTCACGCTTTCAGTCACCGGTGGTGACCTCTTCGCTACGTTTCGGCTGGATGCGGGCGTGGGCTGCTGCGGTTGGTGCCTCGAGGTGTCCCCGCAGTCGGCGAGCGCCTCGGACGTCGCCCGTGCCGTCCTCGGAGGCTTCACCATCGGTCATGAGAACTCGGTTCTCAGTTGTCGGATCAGTGCGTCATCTGGGCGCCAGAGAGCGAGCCAGACGACGGCGGTGATCGCAGCGGCGGCGATCGCAACGTAGAACAGCAGTGCTGCGGCCCGGTCGGCGAGCGCCTGTGCAGACGAGCGTGATTCCTGAGCGGCGGCCACCATGCGTTGGATGCCGCCGAGCGCGGTCTCGTCGCCGATGGCGGTGATCTCGAC
>JBCBDK010000405.1:0-4258 GCA_038529675.1 Actinomycetota bacterium | reverse complement strand
GTCGTCACCGGCGGCTCGGGCGGCATCGGCGCCGCAATCGCCCGGGCATTCGCCGACAAGGGTGCCCGGGTTCTCGTCGCAGCCCGCTCGGAGGAGAAGCTGCGCGCCGTGTCCGACCGAATCGTCGGCGACCACCTCGTCGTCGACCTGACCGACCCCGACGGCGTCGACTCGTTCGTCCCTCGGTGCCTGGACGTGCTCGGCCACATCGACGTGTTCGTGAACAACGCCGGCATCGAGACCAACCGGAGCTTCGCCGCGACGCCACGTGACGATCTCCGCCGGCTCGCCCGGCTGAACTTCGAGGCACCGTTGCTCCTCACCCGCGACGCCCTGCCCCACATGCTCGAGCGCAACCGAGGGCACATCGTGCAGATGGCCTCGGTCGCCGGGGCGATTCCGTTCCCCGGCCTCGCTGCGTACGCGGGGAGCAAGGCAGGGCTGACGAACTTCACCGAGACGTTGCGCATCGAACTCAAACGAACCGGAGTCGGCCTGACCGTCGTCTCACCCGGTCCGGTCGACACCGAGATGTGGGACCGGCTCGATCATGCCGACAACGAGTTCGCCGGCGTCGGCCTCACCAGGTTCCGCAGGCTCGGCTTCCTACCGAAGCTCGAGGTCGGCGAGATCGCCGACGCCACGGTGCGCGCGGTCGAGACCGGCCAACGATTCGTTCGACTGCCGCGTCGCTACGGCGGCTACCACGTCCTGTCGAATGCGCCGCGTCGATTGGTCGAGGGAGCGTTGCTCGGCACGCGATTCCCCCACGAGTGGACCGAGGAGGATGCCCGATGACGGCGACGTCGTTCACGAAGATCTGGGAGACCGACAACCCACCGAGTGCAACCTGGCCGCTGTACACACGCGGCAACGTCGGCGAGGTGTTCCCGGAGGTGGTACTGCCCTTCAGCTGGGACCTGATCGGTGGGGCCGCCGAGCGAGGTTGGCGCCAGGCGTTCGAGAAGATGGGGCTGGTGGCGGATGGCGACTTCCCGCCCGATGAGGACATGATCATCCTCGGCGTGTTCGGCGGCTACTGCTACATCAACGCGAGCTACGTCCGCATCCTCGGCGTTCGTGCGCCGGGCGGCAAGGTCGAGAACATCGACCACCTCTTCTTCGGTGAATCCGACGCGCCGCGGTACGAGGCCCGTAAGGGCGACAAGAACCTCAAGTCGACGGCGCGGCTCGGCATGACCGTGCTGAAGCTGCTCGGCACCAAGTCGCTCCCGGACCTCGAGACCGACAAGGCGAAGGTGGAGCGGTTCGTCGCCAAGCACCCCGGCGACGACGCGAGCGACGAAGCGCTGATGGCGTACCTCCGCTCGTTCGAGGGGTTCTTCGAGCACCTGTTCTTCCGCCACATCGACAACACGTTCTCGAACGCACTCGTCTCGGGCGCGCTCACCGATCTCGTGGTGAAGGCGGGCAAGCCGGACCTCCTCGTCAGCGTGCTGGGCGGCATCGGCGACGTTGAGTCGTCCGCTCCTGCCGCCGCGATGTGGCAACTGTCGCGCCTCCCCGTCGACAGCCACGAGTATCGCGCCGGGTTCGATCGGTTGATCACCGAGCACGGCACGCGCGGCCCGAACGAGTGGGATCTGGGCTCCGACCCCTGGGCGTTCCGGCCGGAGATGGCGACCGCAGCGATCGATGCCATGCGCGGCGCGGACGACTCCCATGCACCCGCAGCGATGACAGCCCGGCTCACCGAGCAGCGCGAACGAGCGATCGAGGAGGTTCGCGGCGAACTGAACCGCATCGACCGCTTCCAGTTCGACAAGGCGCTTGCGGCGACGACGCTGTTCTCCCAAGCGCGCGAGCGATCGAAGACCACGGTCATCCGAGCGATCCACGCGGTTCGTCGGGCGCAGCGGACCCTGGCCGAGCGGGCCGCGGAACGAGGGGGCATCGACGCGTCCGGCCGCGACCGATGGAAGACCTGCACCCTCAACGTCGCCGAGTTCGAGCAGTACCTCGCCGACCCGTCGTCGCAGCTCGACACCATCGCCGACCGAGTCGAGCTGCACGCGAAGCTGTCGAGCCTGACGCCGCCCTTCATCCTCGAGGGCTCGGTGCCGTCGATCGACACGTGGGCGCCGCGCGACGTCGCCGGTCCGACGCTCGAGTCAGGCGACTCGGTGCAAGGCATCGCCGGCTGCCCGGGCGTCGCCCGGGGCCGCGCCCGCGTCGTGCTGGATGCGGCCGATCCTCAGGGTCTCGGCCCCGGCGACGTGCTGATCGCACCGATCACGGACCCGTCGTGGACGCCGCTGTTCCTCGCCGCCGAGGCGGTGGTGGTCGACGTCGGCGCCACGATGAGTCATGCGGTCATCGTGAGCCGTGAGCTCGGCATCCCGTGCGTCGTGTCGGCGGTCGGTGCGACCACCTCGATCCCCGACGGCGCCGAGATCGAAGTGGACGGCGATACCGGCCGCGTGACCCTCCTCTGAGACGTTCGGGGTCGGAGTCTCCCCGTTCTCCCGAGAACGTTCGGGGTCGGAGTCTCCCCGTTCTCATGAACCGACACTTGCCGAGTTCGAGAACGGTATGACTCCGACCCCGAGTGTTCTCGTCAGTTGCCGATCTCGCCGCGGCGGAAGTGGTTGCGGCAGAGGAGTTCGTAGCGGACCGTGTCGCCGAACAGTGGTTGGTCGGCGTCGGAGGTGTCGCCGACCACGACGGTGTCGCCTTCGTACGTGACGACCCCGTTCACGACGCGAGCGTTGTGTGTCGCGCGCGCACCGCACCAACAGCGGGCCTCGACCTGCAGCTCGATGCGTTCGTCGGCGAGCTCGAGCAACCGTCGGGTCCCGTCGAACAACTGCCCTCGGAAGTCGGTGAGCAGACCGAAGGCGTACACATCGACCTCCAGATCATCGACGACACGCGCCAACTGGTCGCACTGTGAATCGGTGTAGAACTGCGCCTCGTCGCACACGAGGTAGTGCAGCGGCCAGTGATCGGTGGCGAGCCGGAAGATGTCCAGCTCCGGCGTCACCTCGACCGCGGGCGCCGCAACGCCCAGCCGACTCGTGACCTGCTTGCCCTCCCGGTCCAGGGTGGTCAGCAGCAGCCCGTAGAGCTGGCGGTTCGCGAGGTTGTGGTGGATCTGGAGCGCCACCGTGCTCTTGCCCGACCCCATCGTCCCGAAGTTGAACCGCAGTGTGGCCATGGGGTCGCGAACCTATCCGGCGCGTCGAAACGTGTCAGCGATCGCGCGGGCGTTCGATCAACCATCGCCGGGATCGACGTCGGCACCGACGTCCTCGTCCACGGTTGCCGGACCGTCGATGCGAGTGATCCGGTTGTTGCCGGGTTCGTCGTCGCTGCATGCGGCGAGGGCAGCAGCAGCCAGGACGCACAGCGCGACACCCACCGCCGTGGGCGCCGGCGAGCGCGACGAGCGCGAGCTGCGGCGAGGAAGCGAGAGCGGCACGCCCGACACGCTAGAGCCCGCCGAACCCAACCGACGCGTTCACAGCAGTGCCCGGACCGCGGTGATCGAGTCCGCCTCGGCCCCAGTCTTGTCGTGGCGGTACGTCTTGACCCGGGCAAAGCGCAGCGCCACCCCGCCCGGGTAGGTCGTCGATCGCTGGACCCCGTCCACGGCGATCTCGACCACCTGCTCCGGCCGAACCCTCACCACGCTGCGATGCCGCTCCCACGGCTGCGGCTCGCCGTCGTCGGTGCGCAGTTCGCCGAACCGCTCGGTCTGCCACGCGAGCATCTCATCGGTCATCCCCTTGAACGTCTTGCCGAGCATCACGAACTCGCCGACGTCAGGGACCGAGCCATCGTTGCGGGCACCGAGGTGGATGTTCGACAGCAGGCCCCGGCGACGGCCACTCCCCCATTCGACTGCGAGCACGACGAGGTCGAGCGTGTGAACGGGCTTGACCTTCCGCCAGCCCTTGCCTCGGCGGCCGGCCTCGTACGGAGCGGACAGGTCCTTGACCATCACCCCCTCGTGGCCGGCGGCGATCGTGGCGTCGAAGAACGCCTGCGCCTCGCCCGCATCGTCGGTGACGATCGATGGCGGGCGCTGATCCTTCGGCACGAGTCGTTCGAGCAACTCGCGCCGCCGATGGAGCGGCTCGTCGACGACCGGGTCGCCGTCCGCGAACAGGACGTCGAAGAAGAACCCCCGCAACTCTCTACCCCGGGTCGCGTCCGGGTCCGACGTGGCGTCGGCAGCGAAGTCACCGATCGTGTCCTGGAAGATCCGCGGTCGACCGTCTGCGTCCAGACCCAT
>JBCBDK010000404.1:0-4258 GCA_038529675.1 Actinomycetota bacterium | reverse complement strand
ATCCGGATCCCGGCAGCGGTGTGCGGGCTCGTGGGGTTGAAGCCGTCCCGAGGGCGGGTTCCGTGGCCGACCGGCGGGTGGGGTGGCATCGCCGAAGAGTTCGTCCTCACCCTGACCGTCCGCGACGCACGCCTGTTCCTCGATGTCCTCGGCGACCCGACGGTGACGAGTGGCTACCGAGCGCCCCCGGCTCGCGCCCGCATCGCACTCTCGGTCGAACACTGGGCGGGTGCGGCCACCGACCCCGACGTCGTCGCGTGGACCGAGCTCGCTGCCACGATGCTCGCCGCCGCCGGCCACGAGGTCGACGTCGTACCGGTGCCGATCACCGACGAGCGGCTGATGACCACGTGGAACACCTGCTTCTCCCGCTGGGTGGCCCGCGACGTCACCGATCTCGCAGCGCGCACCGGTCGGCCGATCGACGACACCACGCTCGAGCCGACGACGCTGCTGGTGGTCGAGGAGGTGCGTGGGCTCACCGTGGACGCCGTGACCGACGCACAGGTCGAGCAGGGTCGCATCACGCACGATCTCGCCACCGCACTCGACGGCTTCGACGCGATCCTCACCCCGACGCTCGGCCGCTCGACGATCCCGCTCGACCACGTCCACGGCGAGATCACGCCGTTCGACGACTACCTCGAGCGCAACAGCGCCCTGTTCCCGTACAGCTACCTGTTCAACGTGACCGGCTGGGCGTCGCTGGCCGTTCCGGTGCCGGGTCCGAGCGGCTCGCCCCTGCCCGGCAGCGTCCAGCTGTCCGGTCGGCCCGGAGCGGAGCACCTGCTGCTCGCGCTCGCCGACGTCCTCACCGCCTGACCGCCCGGACCTGGATCACGGCATCGCCCGGCGAACGCGTTCGATCGTTGCGCGCACCGCCGCGAACGCAGCCGGGTCGGCACCGTCGACGTGGCCGGGCAGCAGTCGCTCGGCGAGGTCGAGAAGCCCCGCAGCGGCGTCCACCGGTGACTCGCGCACCACCTCGTCGATCGCCGCCGCCGTCCCGGGATGCGCCACCTCGAAGCGACGGTGCGGGTCGAAGGTGTCGAGCCGATCGGCCCACTCGCTCGGGACGCAGCGCCCGACGAGCCAGGTGAGCGACGCCACCGCCTGCCCGCGGATCATGAAGTTCGCCGACATCGTCTCGCCGCGAGCGGCACGGGTGACGCCGATGGTCAGCTGTGCGCAGAGCGACCCGAACCGGCTCGCTCCGGTCGGGTCGGTGCCGGCGGCGTCTTCGAGCGTTCGGTCCTCGATCGCCGCCATCCGTCTCGTGATGTCGGACTCGTCGTACAGCACCACATGCTCGTTGGTGCCTGCGATGTCGAGCTCGGACTCGTCGAACACCGCGTACTCGACGAGGTGGCCGTCGTCGTAGATCACGCTCCGACCGTGCTCGGTCTCGGCGAACCGTACGACGACCCGGTGGTGGTCGGGCACGATGGTCGCGTCATTGCGCACCGCCGGAGCCAGGCCGTCGCGGGTCACGAACCACACGTCGTGATCGGACCATGCGTCAGGTGCACGGCTGCGGCCGGCGGTCGAGCCGAGGGCGATCAACCCGACCACCCGCTCGTCGGCACGAGCGCCGTCGACGAATCGAGCGGTGAGTCGGGCGAAGTCCTCGGGGTGCACGGGCCCTCCCTAGCGGACGAACGCGCCCGCGGCGCAGACGAATTCAGAGTCGCTCGATCGAGCGAGCGCCGACATGCAGAGGATCGCGTGCGAGTGCGAGCGCAGACACACCGATGCCGTACGTGTGCACGCGACCGGTCGGCACGACGCGAGCGAAGACGCCGTCGGGCTCGTCGAGTGCACCGTGCCCGCTGATGTGGTCGAGTTCGCCACGCTCGAGCAGCACGGCGATCTCGGACGAGTCCATGTCGACCAGCTCGGCCCGACCCTGGAACTGGATCGTGAACGGTGGCCCGATCGGCAGTTTGCGGACCGGCACGGTCATCGCCACGCGACCGTCGGCGGCGATGTTCCGCGCCTTGCGGCTCGTTCGCATCATGTGGACGTAGATGCAGACGCGCTCGTCGTCCGCCACGCCGTCGAGCGCGACACCGGCGGCGTGGGGGAATCCGGCCGGCGACGACGTCGCCAGCATCCCGAAGCTCGCTCTGCCGAGTGCCCGCCGGATGCGCTCGCGCTGTCGTGCGTCATCGGCCACGGCCCGATCGGCATCGGTGGTGCCGTTCGGGATGGAGAGTTCGGTATTGCTGTTCGTGGTGGTGTTCACGGAGTCCAGCCAACACCACTGTTGCCGGTGTGTGAATGACCGCAGCCCCTGCTCTCTTGCTCGATCGTCCAATGCTGCCTACGAATCAGCGTGGTCGGGCAAACTGGTGCCATGGCGACGACGCCCACCTCGATCGACCTCGGCGGTGCCACCACCGCACTGCCGGCACCCAACGGAACACCACTCGCTCCGCTCGGCGAGAGCCTGCGTCACGTCCAGGTCGACGGCGTGTTCTACTGCCCGTCCGAACTGACCGAGCCGTGGGGGTTGGACCTGCCACCCATGCCCGACTGCATCTGGTTCCACGTCGTGACGAGCGGCGAATTCACCGTCGAGGTGGAGGGCGAGACGACCACGTTGCGTCCCGGCGACCTCGCGCTCGTCCCGCACGGCAACGGCCATCGAGGGTGGGGCCGCGAGCCCGCGCCGACCCGTTCGGTCGTCGACCTCCCGCACGAGGTCGTCGACGAACGCTTCGCGATCCTGCGCCACGGCGGTGGCGGCGAACGGACCGACCTGGTGTGCGGAGGACTCTGCGTCGCCCAGCCGATCACGCGCCATCTGATGCGCAGCCTGCCGCCACTCATCGTCGTGCCCGCTGCGCCCGCCTGGGAACTCGATCGCGTCGGCAGCACGATCCGGCTCCTGGCCGACGAGGTGGCGAAGCGACGCCCCGGCGGCGAGGCGATCATCAGTCGGTTGTGCGACGTGGTCGTGATCCAGGCGGTCCAGACCTGGATCGAACGCGACCCCCGTGCGCGAACCGGATGGTTGGGCGCGCTGCGCGACGAGCGGCTCGGGGCCGCGCTCGCGCGCCTGCACGCCGACCCGGCCAGGAGCTGGTCGGTCGACGACATGGCCGACGCGGCGACGATGTCGCGCTCGGCGTTCGCGGCCGCATTCACTTCAGCGGTCGGTGAGACGCCGATGGCCTACCTCACGCGCTGGCGGATGAACGTCGCACTCGAACTGCTCCGCACGACCGACACCGGCGTCGGCGAGGTCGGACGCCGCGTGGGCTACGACTCCGAGGCGGCCTTCAGCCGCGCGTTCAAGCGGGCGGTGGGCATGACACCATCAGACGCCCGTCGGGTCACCCTCGCCTGACCCCCAAGCAGCACCCCGCCTCACCCCAGGGCGTCGTGGGGGATTCCCCGGATGGCGCTCCGAGTGGTGATCTGGCTGAGTGGTCGCCATGTGTGCGGACACCACCACCCGAGCCGACTCTCGAACCGAGTCGTCCATCATCGGCGACCTGGCGGGCAGGACGCCCTCCTCCCGAAACCGGGCGATCGACGCCTACCGGGCGCTGGCGATGCTCGCCGTCGCACTCGGGCACTGGCTGGTGATTGCCGTCGCGGTCGACGACGCAACGGGTGACGTCGTGGCTCGGAACGCACTCGAGGTGGCGCCGCGGTTCTCGTTCCTGACCTGGCCGTTCCAGGTGATGCCGCTGTTCTTCGCCGTCGGCGGCTACGCCAGTCGTCGCTCGATCCGAGCGCACCGACGACGCGGTGGTTCCGACGCCGACTGGCTCGTCCAACGCCTGCGTCGTCTCGTCGCACCGACGGCGGTCCTCGCGGCGACCTGGCTCGTGGCGCTCGTCGTCGCGACGGTGCTCGGCGCTGGAGGACTCGCCGCGGCCGGCATGGTCGGCGCGGCGATCCCGCTGTGGTTCCTCGCCAACTACACGATCGACACGGCGCTCGCCCCCACCGTCTCGACAGCGCTCGAGCGGTCACGCACGCAGACCGTGGCAGCGCTCGTCGGCATCTTCGCGACGGTCGAGGTGCTGCACCGAGTCGGCGACGTGCCGTGGGTCGAGCACGTGAATTGGGTGGTCGGCTGGCTGCTGTTCCAGATGATCGGCATGCTCTGGTCGGACCTCGAGCGGGACGGTCACCTGCCGTCGCAACGCCGACTCGCGGTGGCCGCCGGTGCACTCTGGTGCGTGGCGATCGCAACCTGTGCGAGACCGAAGAGCACGAGTCCGGTCGACGGCGGGTGCGTCGG
>JBCBDK010000403.1:0-4267 GCA_038529675.1 Actinomycetota bacterium | reverse complement strand
TCCAACGACTGGCGCGGTTCCCGCGGCCGGGTCGATTCCTCACCGGCGCCCAACTCCGGTCGCCCTCCGACGAGTTCGGGACGGTGTCGCAATGAGGGGCTCGGGTGTTGCCATCGTCGCGACCGTCATCGGTGCGGCAGGGGTGTGGCTCGTCGTCAGCGGATGGTTCGACGACCGATCGCTCGCCGCAGCGATGCGGCGCCTCCGTCGTCCGGCCGACGAGGCGACGTCGTCCAACGAACCAGCGGAGGTTCCGACCCTCGATCGTGTGGGCGCGGGTGTCCACCGGCTGGTCGAGATCGAACTGGCACCTGCGACGCGCAGCGCGCTGCGCACCATCGACCGCCGACCCGACCAGCACATCGGCATGCTCGTGGCGACCGGCCTGCTCGGTCTCGTCACGCCGACCTTCGCCGCGCTCATCCTCCGATCGGCAGGTGTGCTCGACACCGCCGGTCTCGGCGGTGTGGCGGTTCCCGCCGGCCTGTCGGTGCTGTTCGCGATCGTTGCGCCCGTCGTCGTGCACGCTGCGATGCTCGAACGGGCCACGGAGATCCGCGTCGATCTCCGCCACCAGATGTCGGCGTTCGTCGACATGGTGACGATGCTGTTGGCCGGCAACACGGGCCACGAGGGCGCGCTCCGCGAGGCGGCGCATGCGGGCGACGGTCGGCTGTTCCGCGAGCTCCGACGCCGCATGCGTGAGGTGTCGGCCACCGGTCGCAGCCTCATCGACGCACTCGACCTGGTCGCCGACGACTTCGACTTGACCGAGCTCGGCCAGATCGCCGCCACCGGGCGACTCGCCGCGTCCGAGGGCGCGCCGATCGCACGATCGCTCGCTGCGAAGTGTTCCACCCTGCGGTCGACGCTCGCCGCCGACCAAGAGGCCGAGGCTCGCGTCCGCACCGAGAAGATCACGCCACCGCTCGTCGGGATGACGGTGCTGTTCATGGCCGTGATCATCTACCCCGCACTCAACCTCTGACGGACCCACCGATCCGCTGACACAGCAACTCACCGACTCACCACTCCGCCATCGACGAAAGGCAGACATGTACGACCCGACCATCACGTTCACCGCGGTGATCCATGCGATCGCCGGGCACCTCCGTGCGGCGGGGGTGCTCGGCCCGAACGACGACGAGCTGAGCGACCGGGGCGCCGTGTCGCTGGAACAGGCGCTGTGGTACGCGGCCGCCGCCGTCGCCGTCGCCGTCGTCGCAGCGATCATCTGGGCACAGATCCGGAGCACCGCATCGACCCCCGTCGACGTTCCTGACGCCCCCTGACGCCCCCGGACCCGATGTTGACCGAGCCGCCTGCGGCTGCCGAGGCGACCTCGCTGCCCGACGCAGCCACGCCCGATGTCGCCCCGGTCGAGCGCGCACACGAACCGCCGCGTCGACGCTGCTGGAACGACCGCGGCTCCACGTCGCTCTCGGTCGCACTGCTCACGCCGCTGCTCGTCGTGCTGATGTTCGCTGCGGTCCAGGCTGCGCTCTGGGGCCATGCCCGAACCGAGGCGCGCTCGGTCGCGCGGCGGACCGCCGCGCTCGTGGCTCGATCCGACGTGGGGCCCGGCGACGCACGAGCCACGGCTGCGGCAAACCTCGCCGACGGCGACCTGACCGACGTCGTCGTGTTGATCGACCGCCGCGGTGGCGACATCGTCGTCACGATCAGCGGGCGGGCCCCTGGCATCATCCGCGGCACAGCGCGCGATGTGAGCGTCGTCGAAGCGGTTCCGGTCGAAGAGGTCGCCTCCCGGTGAGCCGGCGATCGGGGAGTTCGCGTCCAGGGCGTCGGTGGCGGAACGACGACGGCTCGTCGGACGCGCTCGGGCTGGCGCTCATCGCCCCGGCGGCGATCGGCCTCGCGCTCGTGATCCTCCTCATCAGCCGCGGCGTCGACGCACGAGCAACGGCACAGAACGCCGCGGAGGCAGCCGCACAGGCAGCGGCGCGCGAGCGGAGCTTCGCCGCCGCCCAGGTCGCTGCGAACCGCGTGGGTGCCGCGATGCTCGTCGACCCCAACACCTGCGCCACGCCATCGGTCCAGACGACCGTGGAGGGTCCGCTCGGGTTCGCGCCGGGCGGTGTCGTCCAGGTCACGGTTCGCTGCACCGCATCGAGTCGGGGCCTCGAACTCGTCGGTGGCGACGCCACGACGGCGTCGGCGACGGCGTTTGCGGTCATCGACACCTTCCGCGGAGTGGATGAGTGAGCGGGGTGGATGAGTGAGCGGGGTGAGTGAGTGAACGGACAGAGCACCGAGCACCGTGCACGCGACGATCGTGGGACGTCGCTGGTGGCGGCGATCGCGATCCTCTTCGCGATCACGTTCCTCGGCCTGGTCTGGCTCGCCCGCGACGTCGATCGCGCCCGGTCCAACGAGGGTGCGGCCGAGGCGATCGCATTCCAGGCAGCGCGATCGGGTGCCCAGTCGGCGTCGATCGGATCGCTGCGCAGCGGCGAGATCGTCATCGACGCCGACGCAGCCCGGCGGGGTGCCGCCGCCACCGCGGACCGGCTCTTCGCCAGCTACGGGGTCGCCGGCCGCGTGACCGCCATCGACGTCGACGTGCCGGGACGACGCGTGCGGGTGGACGTTCGCATCGTCGATGGAGGCATCACGGTCGGCGGCGTCGGGATCGTGACGATCGAGGAAACTCCGTGAGCGGTGTGTCGACCGGTTCGGTCACCTGCTCGGCGTGTCCACTCACCCGGCACCGACACGTCTGCTCACCGACCATCTTCCGGTTTCCGGCGTCACGCGCCCACGTCGGGGTGGGTGCCCGACCGCACGTCCGGAACCGACGACCACGATGAGCACGATCACGACCAACTCTCCGGGGCCTGCAGCCTCGCGGCTGCGGGGAGTCCGTCCATGATGGCTCGGCTGCTGCGCGCCGCATCGTCCTTCGCCGCACTCGCCGCACTCGCGGTGCTCGGTCCCGCCGCCTTGATGTGGGCCGCCCAGCGTCGCTTCGGTACTGCGAACCCACTCGGTGGGATCCGCGCACCCTGGACCTGGACGACCGGTGACGTCGATGCCGCCGCACGGCGGCCGCTCGAGGACGACACCGCCGTCGACCTCATCGTGCGGCTCTGCATCGTGGCCGCGTGGTGCGCGCTCGCGATCGTGCTCGTCACCACCGCGTTCGAGGTCGTGCATCTCGTACGCCACCGCGGCCTGCCGTCGGCGCGACGACGCGGAACTGCATGGGCCCAGCCCGCCGCCCGCTTCATCGCGATCGGGCTGGTACAACTCCTCGCCGCTTCCTCCGTCACTGCGTCCGAGCCGCTCACACCGCTCACGTCCAACACGTGGTCGACGAACGCCACAGCGTCGGTCACAGCCGCACCCCACGATGACGGCGAGCAACGATCCGATGAGCCCGTCGTTTCCGCACCATCGGCCAGAACGTGGGACCCGGCGACCGGCAGCACGGAGGCGGGACACATCCTGCGCCGCGGCGAACACGTGCACGTCGTGCAACGGGGCGACTCGGTGTGGTCGATCGCCGAGCGCTTCACCGGGGGCGACGACGTCGCGACGATGGACGTGGCCGAGCGGATGCTCGACCGGAACCTCGGCAGCCGGATGAATGACGGCACCACGTTCTCCAACCCGGCGCTCATCCGTGCGGGGTGGGAGCTCGTCGTCCCGGTCGGCACGTCGTCGAACGCCACTGGAGTAGAGCGACACTCGGACGGCCAACCCATCGACGGATCAACCGAGCGGGGCGTCGATCCCACCCCGCGGGACGAGACGGGCTCGACCGCCGGCACCGAGCGGGCGGGCGATCAGGGTCGTGCCCTCGACGAGGCCTCGACCTCGGTGCACGTCGTTCGCCCCGGGGAGTCGCTCACCGTCATCGCCGAACGACACCTCGGTGACCCCGCCGCGTGGCCGGCGATCGCGGAGCAGAATCTCGGTCGGACGATGGCCGACGGTCGACGCTTCGACGACCCCGACCTCATCCTGCCCGGGTGGGAGCTTCGGCTGCCGAACGCCGACACGCCCGTACGACCCGACACGGGTGGGGCCGATGCCGAGCCGGGGGTCGAGCCAGGGTGGGACATCGAGTCCGACAACGACTCGGACGACGCTGACACCGAGTCGGATGACGGTGACGTCAGCGAGCGCGACGAGCCAGACACCGAACCGGATGACGGCGACGTCAGCGAGCACGACGAGCCTCACACCGAATCGAATGACGGCGACGTCACCGAGCGCGACCTGGACGCGGACGCATCGACGA
>JBCBDK010000402.1:0-4282 GCA_038529675.1 Actinomycetota bacterium | reverse complement strand
ATCGCCGATCCCGGCATCGCCGTGCAGATCATCGAGGGCCCCGCCGATGTGATCGCACCGGGCAGCGAGCTCGTACGACCACCGAACGCGCCACCGCAGGTGCTCGACCGACCGAACGATCTCGGCACCGAGCGCGTCGTCGACGCTCGCTCGGGTCGCGGCATCGTCGTGAGCGCCCGAGACGACGACATGCGTCGAGGGGACCAACGCCAGATCGTTCGCTACGTGTCGGCGGCGGTCTTCAACGGCCCGCAGGATCGACCGGCGACCGCCGTTCGGCGCGACGACGCACGTCAACGCGGGCATCGCGACCTCGAACGCCGACACCGCACCGCATGGCGGGCCCGATGGGCGCGGTGCGGCACCTCGATCGGTGGGGAGCCCGACCTCGACCGGGGCGTCCGATTCGCAACGTTCCAGCTGCTGGCGCACGGTGGCTCGCCGTCAACCGACGGCACCGACGATCGCGAGCTCGCGATCGGTGCCCGCGGCGTGACCGGCCGGTCGTACAAGGGCCATGTGTTCTGGGACACCGACGTCTTCGTCGTGCCTGCGTTGTCGTCGATCGCACCCCACGCAGCCGGCGCCGCACTTCGATACCGATGGAACCGACTCGGCCCGGCGATGGAGGCGGCGCGGGCCGAAGGACGCTGGGGCGCTCGGTTCCCGTGGGAATCCGCACACTCGGGGATCGACGTCACCCCTCGCTGGGGGACCGATCTCCACGGCCGCTCGATTCCGATCCACACCGGCGAGTTGGAGATCCACATCGTCGGCGACATCGCCTGGGCGCTGGACAACCATCGCCGATGGACGGGCGACGATCGGTTCATGCACCGCTACGGGCGAACGATGCTCGTCGAGTCGGCCCGCTATTGGGCATCGCGCATCGAGGTGGACGATGACGGGTCCGCGCACATCCGTGACGTGATCGGACCCGACGAGTACCACGAGCACGTCGACGACAACGTGTTCACCAACGTCGTCGCGGGCTACAACCTTCGCCTCGCAGGGCGGTCGACCGGCGTCGGCGAGGTCGACGACGCGGAACGTACGTCCTGGTTCGCACTCGCTGATGCGCTCGCCGACGGATGGGATCCCGTTCGTGGCGTGCACGAGCAGTTCACCGGGTTCTTCGAGCTCGACCCGGTCATGGTCGACACGATCGGGCGACCGCCGCTGTCGGCCGACGCGCTGCTCGGACGGGAACGGATCCAGCAGACGCAGGTCGTGAAGCAGCCCGACGTCCTGATGGCGCATCACCTCATGCCGGGTGAGATGCGCGCCGGCACGCTGCACGCGGACCTCGACACGTACCTGCCCCGTACGGCGGCCGGGAGCTCGCTCGCTCCTGCGATCTGCGCATCGCTCCTGTTCGAGGCGGGCCGCGCCGACGAAGCCGTCGAATGGTTCGACCTCGCCGCACGACTCGACCTCGACGACCTCACCGGCACGACGGCCGGCGGGCTCCACCTCGCAACGATCGGCGGGCTGTGGCAGGCCGTCACGATCGGCGTGCTTGGCCTGCGTCCCGCCGGGACGGCACTGCGGTTCGAGCCGCACGTCCCGGAGCAGTTCGGGATCGTCCGCCATCGGTTTGGTTTCCGCGGCGCGATCGTCACGGCGACGGTCGACGGGGACGATGCGACCGTCGAGGCCACTCGGGAACTCGACATCAGCTGTGGCGGGGAGTCCCGCTCCTCGTCACGACATCGCATGCGAAGGACGGGTGGGGCATGGACACACCGGTGACACCGAGAGTCGTGGCCTGCATCGATCACTCGCACCTCGCGCCCGCTGTGGCCGCCACAGCGCTCGCGATCGCACGCCTGATCGGCAGCGAGGTCGACGCCGTTCATGTCGGCGCGCCGGACGCAACGGTCGCTCCGAACGACAGCGTCGCAGGCATCGCGATCCGGACGGTGATCGGCACCCCCGAGACGGTGCTCGTCGATGAACTCCGGTTCGACGGCGTCGAGTTCGCCGTCATCGGGTCGCGCAATCTGCTGGCGGCGGATCAGCTCCTCGGGCACGTCAGCGAAGCGCTGGTCACGACCGCCGACATCCCGATCGCGATCGTGCCGCCCAACGGTCGGGCGCTCCCGGACGGTCGGCTTCGCGTGCTCCTGCCGCTCGACGGCGATCCTGCGACCAGTCATGCGGTGGTAGCGCCGATCGTGTCGACGTTGGCGTCGGTGGGTGACGTCGTTCCACTGCACGTCTTCGGCGGATCGTCGGCCCCGATGTTCATCACGTCGGACGAAGACCGCAGCGTGCTCGCCGAGGAGTTCGCCGCCCGCCACGCCCCAGGCGTGCACGCTCCGGTCGAGTTGCGGATCGGTCACGCCGCCGACGAGATCCTCGACGCCGCTGCGGCGCAAGACGTCGACGCGATCGTCGTCGGCTGGCACCGGCACATCGAGCCCGACCGTGCCCGGGTCGTCCGTCGACTGCTGGAGGACGGCAGGTTCCCGCTGATCCTCCATCCGGTGCGCTCCGGCAACGACACCGACGAGAGCTGAACGTCGGTCAGGAGTCAGGAATCGAGCATCACGACGGATCGCCGGTCGCTGCGGCATCGATTCGATCGCCGACGGCAGCACCGGCGATGCCGGACTCGGCGTCGGCGTCGTCGAGCGAGCCGTCGAGGTCACCGACGAGCCGCTCGAGCCACGCCCACTCCTGAGGGCGCACCCACCGGAGCAGGGTCTCCAGCAGCACGATGCTGCCGAAGACGACGCCGGCGACGAGCCCCACGCCGAACCACGGGGGCCAGTCGAGCGCGTAGAACTCCCTGGTGGGTCCCGCGCCGATGATGGCGAGGAACGCCGCGATGAGCGCGCCGAGCAAGAGCCCCTCGTAGCGATCGAGCGGGCGCATCAACCGGTACAGGATCCACAGCGCGATCGAGACGAGTGCGAGCGTCGAAGCCGTGCGAGCCTCCGCCTGAGCAGCGTGGATCGGCTCCGCTCGGATGAGCCAATACGCGACCAGGGTGACGGTCGCTGCGACGATGCCGGCCGGGATGGCGAAGCGGAGCACGCGTCGCAGGTAGCCGGGCCGCGTCGGACGATCGGCGGCACGAAAGCTGAGCAGGAACGCCGGGATCCCGATCGTCAGCTCCGACACCAGGCTCAGGTGCCGCGGCAGGAACGGGAACACCGATCCGGACACGCCGATGAACAGCGCGACGATCGTCGCGTACACCGTCTTGGTGACGAACAGCGACGAGACCCGCTCCATGTTTGCCACGACGCGACGACCCTCGCCGACGACGTGGGGAAGGCGGTCGAACCGACCGTCGAGCAACACCAGCTGCGCCACCGACTTCGTCGCCGGTGTTGCGGTGTCCATCGCAATGCCGGTGTCCGCCGACTTCAGCGCCGGGATGTCGTTCACACCGTCACCCGTCATCGCCACGGTGTGGCCCGCCGATTGCAGCGCACCGACGATCTCCCGCTTCTGTTCGGGGAGGACTCGGCCGAACACCGTCGCCTCGTCGGTGACCCGAGCGAGGTCGTCCGGCTCGACGTGGCGAAGGTCCACCGACCGATCGGCGCCGTCGATGCCGAGCCGGCGTGCGACCGCCGACACCGTCGCTTCGCTGTCGCCCGAGATGATCTTGACGTCGACGTGCTGCCGCGCGAAGAAGCCCAGGATCTCCGCCGCGTCACCGCGCAACTCCTCGCTCAACACGACGAGTGCGGCGGGTCGGAGACCACCGGGCAACTCACCGTCGTCACCGAGCTGCTCATCCGTGTGCGCTGCGAGGAGGAGGCGCTTCGCGTCCGAGGCGAGCCCTGCGACGATCTCCGGGGCTGCGCCACGCCGGCTGACGGGCATCGTGTCGAGCACGGTCTCGGGCGCGCCGAGCACCCAGGTGCCACGGCCGACGAACGTCGTCGCGCTCCACTTCCTGGCCGACGAGAACGCGACGTGCTCCGCTGCGTCCCACCCCGATGGCGCGGGCAGTTCCTCGGCGAGCACGCGAGTCGACGACGTCGGGGTCGCCTCCGAGGCCACGTACGCGCCGATGGCATCACGCGCCTCGGCCAGGTCGAGTCCGAGCGGGATGATCTCCTCGAACCGGAACCGGCCGGTCGTCAGCGTGCCGGTCTTGTCGACACAGAGCACGTCGATGCGGGCGAGCCCCTCGACCGCATGGAGCTCCTGCACAACCACGTGGTGTCGGGCGAGGCGGACGATCGCCACCGCCATCGCCATGCTCACCAGCAGCACGAGGCCCTGCGGGACCAGGCCGACGACGCCGGCGACCGCCGAG
>JBCBDK010000401.1:0-4301 GCA_038529675.1 Actinomycetota bacterium | reverse complement strand
TCCACGTCGGTGAACGCGCGCATCTCACCGAGACGGTGGCGGGCGTCGAGCTCCGAGTGTCCGCGCCGTCGTTCTTCCAGTCCAGCCCGTGTGGCGCGGAACTCCTCGTCGCGGCGGTCGAGTCGGCGGCGCCGGAACTCGTCGGCGCACGCCACGTCGTCGACGCGTACGGCGGTGTCGGGTTGTTCGCGGCGACGGCGATGCGCCGCGCCCGTCATGTCACCCTGATCGAGTCGGCTCGATCGTCGGCCGACGATGCCCGCCACAACCTGGGCGGTCGTGGCGACGACGCGACGATCGTCCGGGCCGACGTCGGCCGGTGGGAACCGGACGGGGCGCACGCGCCGCCGATCGGGGCTCCTGGTCCCGGGCCGGTCGAGGTCGTCGTCGCGGATCCGGCGCGGACCGGCCTCGGAAGGGCAGGTGTCTCGGCGCTCGTGGCCACCGAGGCGCCGACCTTCGTGCTGGTCAGCTGCGACCCGGTTTCACTCGCCCGTGATGCCCGGCTGCTCGGTGACGTCGGATACCGTCCTGAGCGGGTGGAGGTGCTGGATCTGTTTCCGCAGACCCCGCACGTCGAGACCGTGACGCGGTTCACACGTCGCTCGGCGACATCGGGTCCCGGAACGTCATCCACGGAGGGGTGATGGAACGTACAGAAGATGTGAGACGCGAGTACACCGATGTGTCCGATGCGTCCCTCGTCGTGTCGATCGGGCGCTACCAGCAGCTAGCGCTGGCCGAGGCCTACCGACGCCACGCCGGGGCGGTGTTCGGGCTCGCAAAACGCCTCCTCGGCGACGCTGCGCGCGCCGAAGAGATCGTCCAGGAGGTGTTCGTCCGCTTGTGGAACGAGCCCAACCGGTTCGATCCGGATCGCGGGACGCTGCGCAGTTTCTTGCTCGCACACGCACACGGTCGCTCGATCGACCTCATCCGGTCCGATTCGGCGCGCAAGCGACGCGAAGAACGTGAGGTGCGCGAACAGGCCGATGGTGGCTACGACGTCGCCCACGAGGTGTGGGACATGGCGCTGGCCGAGCACGTCCGGTCGGCACTCGACGAGTTGACCGCCGACGAGCGGTCGGCGATCGAACTCGCCTACTTCGGCGGGTTGACCTACCGCGAGGTCGCCGAACGTCTCGACCAGCCGGAAGGAACGGTCAAGAGCAGGATCCGCACGGGGCTGAAGCGGCTTCGAGCGGAATTGTCGGGAGCTGGGGTCACGGTTGGAACGGGTGCGTGATGACTGACAATATTGATTTCATGAACGACGGTTCGGGCGACGTCCGGGAACTCGACGAGCTGCTGGGTGCCTACGCACTCGACGCCGTCGATCCCGACGAGGCCCGCCGTGTCGAGGACTACCTCGCGAGCAACCCCCGAGCCGCCGACGAGGTGCAGCAGCACCGAGAGGTCGCCACGATGCTGGCGTTCACCGGCATGGATGCGCCCGACGGTGTGTGGGAGCGCATCACCGACGAACTCGAAGGCGGCGACGATGTCGGCCCGTCGGGTTCGGTCGCCGGCCTCCTCCCGTTCGACCCGCCCGATGCCGATCGACGTGTCGCTGCAGGCTCCGGTTCGCCGACGGCTGCTCCGGTCACCGGGGAACAGAGTGATTCCGGCGAGCATCGTGACAACGTCGTGCCGTTCCGTCGACGCCGTGCCGGGACGTTCCTGCTCGGCGCAGCCGCTGCCGCCGTCCTTGCGATCAGTGCGGTCGTCGTGCTCGACGGCCGTGCGTCGGCACCGACCGATCCGATCGCCGAGGCCTACGAGGTCGCTCGGGACGCCGCCGGTGCGCAGGTCACCGACCTGGCCGCAGCGGGCTCCGACGTGACTGCGACCGGCGTGATCGGCCTCGACGGGCAGGGCTACATCGATGCGAGCTCGCTGCCGTCGCTCGACGAGGAGCAGACCTACCAGCTCTGGGGTGTGCTCTCGGACACCGGCGACGTCGTCTCGATCGGAATCCTCGGTGCCGACCCGGCGCTCGAGACCTTCACGGTCGACGGCATCGGCGTCGATGCGCTGGCGATCACGATCGAGCAGGCACCCGGTGTGATTTCCGACGGGAACCCCGACGGGGCCTACGTCGGCACGTTCGGCTGACCGCATTCGAGCAGTTGGTCCCAGCGTACGTCGTGTCCCAGCGGGCCGTAGCCTGAGCGCGTGCCGACCGCAGTTCCCGACACGATCCGCCTCTCCGACGAGGTCGCCGCCGCACTCGGCGACGGCGCCCCTCTCGTTGCGATGGAGTCGACGATCTACTCCCACCTCGGCCTGCCGAGCCCGGCGAATGCGGAGGCGCTCGAACGCTGCTCGGCGGCGATCAGGTCGCACGGAGCGGTACCGGCCGTGACCGCCGTGCTCGACGGCGTGATCCGGGTCGGACTGGACGCCGGCGAGGAGGCTCGGATCCTCGGCCCGGGACGCAAGGCGGCTGAGCGCGACGTCCCCGTCGCCGTCGCGCAGCGGTGGTCGTTCGGTGCGACCACCGTGTCTGCGTCGGTGGCGATCGCCGCCGCCGCCGGCGTGGCGGTGTTCGCGACCGGCGGCCTCGGCGGCGTGCACCGAGGCGCCGAACTCACGGGCGACGTATCGGCCGACCTCGACGCGCTCGCGAACCATCACGTCGTCACCGTGTCGGCCGGTGCGAAGGCGTTCCTCGACCTCGGGCGAACGCTCGAGTACCTCGAGACGGCCGGTGTGCCGGTGCTCGGTTGGCGATCGGACGACTTCCCGGCCTTCTACACCCGCTCCTCGGGCCACCCCGTGGCGCACCGTGTGGAGGGTGGCGTCGAGGTCGCAGCGATCTTCCGCTCGATGCTGCGTCCGAACTCGGGCGTGCTCGTGACCGCCCCGGTCCCCGAGGACCACGAACTCGATGCTGCCGAGCTGGACGCGGTGATCGCCGAGGCGCTGGCCGAGTGCGACCGAGCGGGCATCGTCGGTGCGCCGGTCACCCCGTTCGTACTCGATCGCATCGGCCGGGCGACCGAGGGGCGAAGCGTGCCTGCCAACCTCGCGCTCGCCGAGCACAACGCCGGCGTCGCCGCCGAGATCGCCGCCGCCATCGCTGGCTGACAGGTCAGCCGGGTCGGGCACGATCGGCACCCGACCCACCTGGACCGCTGGGCAGGGTCTGGACGACTCGGCTGTGCGACCATGCTCGCCATGCGAGTGACCATCGCCGGGGGAGGGATCGGAGGCTGCGTCGCGGCGCTCTGCCTCGCCGAGGCCGGTCACGACGTCGACGTGTACGAGTCGGTCGTCGAACCGGCCGAGCTCGGTGTCGGCATCAACGTCCTGCCCCATTCCGTCCGCATCCTCGACGAGCTCGGTCTCCTCGACGGCCTGGACCGGATCGCGGTCCGCACCGGCGAACTGCGGTTCCTCTCCGCCGACGGGACGCTGGTCTGGAGCGAGCCGCGGGGCCTCGATGCCGGCAACCCGTGGCCGCAGTTCTCCGTACATCGGGGGCGGCTGCACCGGATGCTGCTCGACACCGTCGCGGAACGGCTCGGGTCTGATCGCGTGCACACCGGGCACCGGCTCGTGTCGGTCGCCGGGCTTGACACGACGGCTGATCGGGCCAGCTCGGTGTTCCTGGACCGGCGCCGCGACGTCACGGTCGACGTCGAGTCCGACGTCCTCGTCGGTGCCGACGGAATCCACTCCGTCGTCCGGGCGCAGCTGTACCCCGATCAGGGGCCACCGCAGGCGAGCGGTTTGGTGCTGTGGCGAGGCGCAGTGCGGGTGCCGCCGTTCCTCGACGGGCGAACGATGTTCATGGCCGGCGACGACCGGCAGAAGGCGGTCGTGTATCCCATCTCGCCGGTGGGCGACGACGGGTTGGCGTTGGTGAACTGGGTCGCCGAGCGCCCGGCCGAGGTCGACATGAACACGGTCAGTTGGAACCGGGAGGTGCCCGTGGCCGGGATCGCTGCGTGGTACGGCGACTGGGACTTCGGGTGGATCCACGTCGGCGACCTGATCGGGGCGAGCGAGACCGCCTACGAGTTCCCGATGGTCGACCGAACCCCGGTCGAGCGCTGGACCTTCGGCAGGGTCACGTTGCTCGGTGACGCCGCGCACGCGATGCGACCCAACGGCAGCAACGGATCGAGCCAGGCCATCCTCGACGGCGAGGCGCTCGCCCGTGCGCTCTCCGACCACGACGACCCGACCGCTGCGCTCGCCGCCTACGAGCAGGCCCGGCTGGAACCCACGGCGAAGCTCACGTTCGCGAACCGCCAGGCCGGACCGGAGCGGGTGATGCAGTGGGTCGCCGATCG
>JBCBDK010000400.1:0-4328 GCA_038529675.1 Actinomycetota bacterium | reverse complement strand
CCGCTCGCGAATTGGGTCGGTTCAGTCCATCCGGTTCAGTTCATCCGGGCGGGGACCGCAGGTGACAACCCCGGGGTCGACGACCGGGTGACCAGCTGCGGATGGAACACGAAGCTGTCGCGGAACGTCGGGACACCGGCGATCTCCGCCACGATCGCGTCGGCGACGTGCTGCGCCATCACCTCGAACGGCTGCCGCAACGTGGTGAGCGGCGGATTGGTGAATGCCGTCATGTCGGTCCCGTCGTAGCCGACGACCGCGATGTCGGTTCCCAGCGCATCGGCGGCCGCGAGGGCGCCGAGCGCCATCAGGTCGTTGCCGGCGATCATCGCGGTGATGCCCTGCGTGATCAGGCGGGTCGCGCCGGCGCGTCCGCCCTCGAGCGTGAACGCCGCGTGGCTGATCGCCTCGTCGGGCTCGTCGAGACCTGCATCGTGCAGTGCCCGGCGGTAGCCGCGCACGAAGCGCTGCGTCGGGATGTACGCGGTCGAACCGAGCACGCACCCGATCCGCCGGTGGCCCAGCTGTGCGAGGTGTGCGACCGCCGTCCGTGCGCCGGCTTCCTCGTCGCAGGTGATGTGCGGGACGGGGAGGCCGGTGTGCGCACCGTTGACGAACACCAGGGGCATGCCCGACGTGAGGAGTTCGGCGTAGTGGCTGAGGTCGCCGTCGATCTCGGAATGGCGGCCACCGATCGAGATCACGCCGTCGACCTGGCGTTCGACGAGTTCGGCGATGCAACGCTCCTCGGGCATCTGGCTCCGGTCGGTCACGGCCACGATCGCGAGCAGCTCTCGCCGTCCGAGCTCGGTCGACACGTGGTGGACGAGCGTCGCGAAGACGGGGTTGAGGAACTCGCCGCACACGATGCCGACGACGTCACGACGTGCCCTCGCCGGCTCGGGGACGTCGCCGAAGCCGAGTTCCACCATGGCTCGACGGACGCGGTCGCGGAGTTCGTCGGACACGCCGAGGCGACCGTTGAGGACGCGGCTCGCCGTCGCCTCACTCACGCCCGCCCGGGCGGCCAGTTCTCGCAGGGGAGGACGCGCCACGTCGGACAGTGTTGCAGACATGGCTTGCGAAAAGCCAGGGTCACTTGCGAAGGAATCACTTGCGCTTGCAGAAAGGGAGGCTTAGTGTTCGTGAAAGCCAGCGCGCCGAACGGGCGTGCGGGGGAGTGAAGGAGCACATCCATGATCAAGCGTGCACGAAACGTGCGGACGTCACGGGCCGTGGCCCTGGTCGCCGCCTCGGCCCTCGTCGTGGCCGCCTGCGGCAGCGACGACGATGCAGCCGAGGAGCCGGCCGACGAGCCTGCTGACGAACCGGCCGAGGAGCCGGCGGAAGAACCGGCTGAGGAGCCGGCGGAGGAGCCCGCCGAAGAACCGGCTGAGGAGCCGGCCGAAGAGGCCGTCGACTCGCTTCTGATCTGGGCCGACGAGCTCAAGGTCGAGCCGCTCCAGGAAGTCGCCCCCGCCTTCACCGAGGCGACCGGCGTCGAGGTCCAGGTCGAGCTCGTCCCCTTCGGCGACATCCGCGACCAGGTCATCCAGGCCGCCCCGGCCGGCGAAGGCCCCGACATCTTCGTCGGCGCACACGACTGGATCGGCGAACTCGCCGCCAACGGTGTGATCGACCCCGTCGACGTCAGCGGTGCCGGCGATTCGTTCGTCCAGGTCGCACTCAACGGCTTCAACTTCGAGGGCCAGAACTACGCTGTGCCCTACGCCACCGAGGCGGTCGCGCTCTACCGCAACACCGACCTGGTGCCCGACGCACCGGCCACGTGGGACGACCTGCTCGCCTCGTGTGACGCCGTTGCGGTCGAGAACTGCGTCGTGATCCCGGGTGCCGGCGATGCCGCCGACGCCTATCACAACTACCCGTTCGTCTCGGCGTTCGGCGGCTTCATCTTCGCCTTCGACGAGTCGACCGGCTTCGACGCTGCGACCGTCGGGCTCGACGCCCCCGAGACCGTGCAGGGCATCGAATTCCTCCAGGCGCAGTCCGAGGCCGGCACGATCCCGGCGACGAACTACGACGGTGCGAAGAACCTCTTCCTCGAGGGGCAGGCCGCCTACTGGATCACCGGCCCGTGGGAACTCGGCGGTCTGCAGGAGCAGAGCGACGTGAACTTCGCGACCTCGATCATCCCGCAGATCGGTGACGCTCCGGTCCAGCCGTTCGTCGGCGCCCAGGGCTTCTACCAGTCGGCGTTCACCGAGAAGGGCCTGCTCGCCCAGTCGTTCCTGCTCGACTTCGTCGCCACCGACGAGACCATGCAGGCACTGTACGACGCCGACCCCCGCGGCACGGCCTGGACCCCGGTCCAGAACAACATCGCCGACGCGAACGCGCTGGCCTTCAGCGAGTCGGCCGCCAACGGCATCCCGATGCCGAACATCCCCCAGATGGGCTCGGTGTGGGGCCCGCTCGGCGACAACATCCAGCTCGTCCGCAACGGCGAGCTGGCTGCTGCCGAGGCGATGACCACCGCCGCCGACGCCGTCCGGGCAGCCGTCGAGGGCTGATCGGACGATGTCCGACTCAGGGGTGGTCGCCGCCGACTCCCCCTGACCACTGAGCGATCTGGAAGGCTCGGCCTGTGACCGACACCCAACGGACGGAGGAGACCACCCCCCGCCGCGACCCGCGCGAACAGCGCGCGAAGCGGCGTCTCCAACGTCCGGCGGGCCGAGCCTTCTGGATCCGCACCGGTGCTGTTGCGTTCTTCGACGCGCTGGCACTCCTGCTGATCGTCCAACTCCTCGGGAACGAGTCGTGGGCGGTCGCGACGTTGACGGGTCTCGCGCTCCTGCTCGTCAACTGGTCCTACCTCAACCCGCGAGCGCAAGCCAGCCGATGGCTGACCCCGGGCCTGGTGCTGATGGCGTTCTTCGTCGTCTACCCGGTCCTCTACACGACCTACGTGTCGTTCACGAACTTCCAGACCGGCAACCTCTTGTCGAAGGATCAGGCGATCGAGCGGCTGCTCGACGTCCGCACCCGTACCGACGAGGCGGGCGAGACGCTGCAACTCGCGGTGTACCGCGACGGCCCGCGAGCGACGGGCGACCTGGCGGTGCTCGTCGGCAGTGACTCGACGCCGGCGTTCGCCGGCACACTGCGCACCGGCGAGGACGACACCGAGCCGGCGCCGATCATCGACCCGGCCGAACTCGCCGATGTCGATCTCGCCGAGCCGCCCGAAGCGATCGGCGACTACGAACTCCTGCCTCGGCTCGGTGTGACCGGCGAGGCGAGCCGTCTCGAGGGGCAGGCGATCGTCCTCCCGGACGGTCGCGCTGCGCAGGTCGAGACGCTCACGTCGGCGCGGGTGCTGACCGGCGGCCTCCGGTTCTCGTACGACAGCGCCACCGACACGCTCACCGACAATGCCGCTGGGCTCACGTGCCCGTCGGGCGAAGGCACGTTCTACTGCGACCGGGTGCCGATCGAGGACGTGCAGCGCGTCGCGCTGCTGTCGCAGGACTCCACCATTCGCTGCGAGGGCGACGCGCCCGGCGCGCGTTGCGACGACGTGCCGCTCTTCGCCCTCGACCAGTCGCTCGCCGGCTGGCAGGAGGTCATCGGCTTCGACAACTACGCCGAGGTCCTCACCAACGACCGCATCCGCGATCCGTTCGTCCGGGTGCTGATCTGGAACGTGGTGTTCGCGTTCGGATCGGTGCTGCTGAACTTCGCACTCGGCCTCGGCCTCGCACTCGCACTCAAGAACCAGCACATGCGCGGTCGGGCGATGTACCGGGCGATCTACATCATCCCGTATGCCATCCCTGGCTTCCTCTCGATCCTGGTCTGGCGCGGGTTGCTCGATTCCCAGTTCGGACAGATCAACGCGATGCTCGAGTCGGTCGGATTGGGGACGGTCAACTGGCTCGGCGGGAGTTCCGCGGGCGCGATGACGTCGATCTTCCTCGTCAACCTGTGGCTCGGCTTCCCGTACATGTTCCTGATCTGTTCCGGCGCACTGACCTCGATCCCCGAGGAGTTGATCGAGGCGGCGAAGGTCGACGGTGCGAGCCCGCTGAAGGTGTTCCGTATGGTCACCCTGCCGCTCCTGCTCGTGTCGACCGCACCGCTGCTGATCGGCGCGTTCTCGTTCAACTTCAACAACTTCATCCTGATCTTCCTGTTGACCGACGGTGGTCCACCGTTGACGGGCTACGACGTGCCGGTCGGTGCGACCGACCTGCTGATCTCGTTCACGTTCGACATCGCCGCCGGCGCGGGACGCGGCGCACAGTTCGCCCTCGCGAGCGCGATCATCGTGATCATCTTCCTCGTGCTCGCCACGACGTCGG
>JBCBDK010000399.1:0-4363 GCA_038529675.1 Actinomycetota bacterium | reverse complement strand
GCGGGCCGTCGTCCGTAACCTCGACGCTGTGACGAGCGCGCTGAAGGCCTTTCCCGCCGACGGGTACACCGCCCGCTGGCAGACCTGGGACGGCGACGGCGACGAGACCCTCACGCTCCGCTGGGAGAACGAGGGGTGGACCGCTGTCGGCGAGGTCGGCAGGGAGCGGGTCAGCTATGTGATCCGGCTCACATCGACCTGGCAGACCAGCCAGTTCCTGCTCTTTCGCGACCTCGACGAACCGGACCTGTGGCTCGGCACCGACGGCCGCGGTAGATGGGGTGAGGTGAACGGCGTCCATCGACCAGACCTCGACGGGTGCGAGGACGTCGATGTGAATTGCACGCCGTTCACGAACACGTTGCCGATCCGCCGCCTCGACCTCGAGGTCGGTGACTACGCCGAGATCACGGCGGCGCGGATCGACGTGGAGATCCTCGGCGTCGTGCCGACGACGCAGCGCTACGAGCGTGTCGCGCCGCAACGCTGGTCGTACCGCAACGTGGACTCCGGGTTCGAGACAGAGTTCGCCGTCGACGAGTACGGCCTCGTGCTCGACTACCCCGACACGTTCCGCCGGGTCTGACCGGCGCCCGACTCGGCCCGGACGTCGGTCGTCAGCTGATGTCGAGCTGGCCGAGGAACTTGCGGAGCGGATCGCCGAGCGTCGGATGTGCGAGGCCGAGCTCGATCGACGCGGTCAGGAAGCCGAGCGGGTTGCCGGTGTCGTACCGGCCGACGTCGGCCACCACCCCGTGAAAGGGTGAACGGGCGGCCTGAGCGCGGAGCGCATCGGTGAGCTGGAGCTCGCCACCGCGGCCCGGTTGGAGCGCGTCGATCTCGTCCCAGGCGTCCGCGGTCAGCACGTAGCGACCGGTGAGGATGAAGTTGGACGGTGCTTCGTCGACGGGTGGCTTCTCGACCAGATCCTTCACCGGGATGACGCCGTCGTCGGACAGCGGCCCGGACGGATCGATCACGCCGTACGAGCTCACCTGGTGGGGCTCGACCTCGACCACGGCCACGACGCTGCCGCCGGTGGACGCGCAGACGCCGTTCATCTGTGCGAGCGTGCTCGACGACGACATGATCTCGTCGGGGAGGAGCACGGCGAACGGCTCGTCACCGACCGCATCCCTGGCGCAGCCGACTGCGTGGCCGAGGCCGCGCGGGTTGTCCTGGTACACCACGGTGGCCCGCCAGTCGCGGCCGATCGCGGCCAACCGCTCGGCTGCGTCGTCCTTCCCGGCGGCGCGGAGTTGCTCGATGAACTCCGGTGTCTGCGAGAAGTAGTGGTCGACCGCGGGCTTGCTCCGCGACGACACGACGACGATGTGGTCGATGCCCGCTCCCAGTGCCTCGTCGATGACGACCTGGATCGCAGGCTGGTCGCCGATCGGGAACAACTCCTTCGGCACCGACTTGGTCGCGGGGAGGAATCGGGTACCCAGACCGGCCGCCGGGATCACTGCACTGCGGACCTGCATGGCGGCGACGCTATCTTTTCGATGCTGATGCCCACGTACGTCTACAAGTTCGTCGACACCGGCGAGACGATCGAGGTCGAGCAGGCGTTCACCGACGATTCGCTCACCGAGTACCCGCATCCGGACACCGGTGACGTCCTGGCGGTGAAGAAGGTCTTTCAGCCGGTCGGCGTCACGTTCAAGGGCAGCGGGTTCTTCAAGACCGACAACCGCGGTTCGTCCGCGTCGTCCGGTGGGTCCTCGTCGTCGGGCGATTCGTCGGGCTCCGGCGGTTCGTCGAGTTCGTCGTCCGACTCCGGTTCGTCGGGCAGCTCTTCCTCAGACAGTTCGTCGCCGTCATCATCCTCGGGTTCGGGGTCGGGGTCGGGTTCGGGTTCGGGTTCGTCGGGGTCGAGTTCCTCGTCGGACTGACGTCGACGCCGGGCCGGAGCCACGAGATCGATGCGAGTCCCGCCCGACCAGCGTGTGCGCGATCGGCCGGAGTTGGGTGCCGAGATCGGCGTGTTCGGCGGTTCCGGCTTCTACGACTTCCTCGACGACCCGGTCGAGGTGGCGGTCGACACGCCGTTCGGGCCGTCGGCGGCGCCGGTCCTCGTCGGCACGCTTGCCGGCCGCCGCGTGGCGTTCCTCGCCCGACACGGCCGCCGGCACGAGTTCGCCGCTCACCGAGTCCCGTTCCGCGCGAACGTCTGGGCACTGGCGTCGCTCGGTGTTCGATCGATCGTCGGGCCGTGTTCGGTCGGTGCGCTGCAGCGGTCGCTCTCCATCGGTGACCTCGTCGTCGTCGACCAGCTCGTCGATCGGACTCACGGCCGACGAGCCGACACGTACCACGACGTCGGTGCGGGCGACGGCCTCCCCGGCGCCGACGGGCCGGTCCATCACCAGCCGTTCGCCGATCCCTACGACCCGGGGATGCGGCGGGCCTTGGTCGACGCCGCCGAGTCGCTGCCCGATCTCCGCGTCCACGACGGCGGCACCATGGTCGTGATCAACGGCCCTCGGTTCTCCACACGCGCCGAGTCACGGTGGTTCTCGTCGATGGGCTGGGACGTGGTCAACATGACCGGGTATCCCGAAGCGGTGCTCGCGGCAGAGGCCGGTGTGCCGTACGCCTCGGTCGCGCTCGTCACCGACCACGACGCCGGCGTCGCCGGCGCGGACGATGAGCAGGCTCCGGTCACGATGGAGGCGGTCATGGAGGTCGTCGCCGACAACGTCGTCGCAGTGCAGCGTCTCATCGAAGCGGTCGCGCCGACGCTGCCCTGACCCTGCAAGCGGAACCCGTGCGGACCCGGGCACGTGGTGCGCGCCTGGCGCGGCCCGCGCCACGGGAGCGCGTCGGACGCCTCAGGTAGCGTGGCCGGTGCCGGCTCCACCCCTCGACGAACCGGGCGCAGCGCTCGCCCGAAGGGGGAACACCCATGCAGGATCCGTCGGAGCAGGCGGCGTCGTCGGCCCGGTTCGGCAGGCCGTCCCGGCATCGCCCGAGCGTCGGTCTGCCCGGCCGGGTCACGGTCGTCGCTCGTCGCTGGATCGCTCGCCACCCGTGGGTTCGGTGGTCGGTGGTCGTCGGCTGCGTGGCGGTCGTCATCGCGTCGTGGCTCGAGCTGCGCGATGCCACCATCGAGGCGCGCAATGCGTGGGGTGAGCGGATCGAGGTCTGGGTCGCAGCCCGCGACCACGAACCGGGCGATTCGGTCGAGGTGGTGTCGACGGCGATGCCGCGGACGCTCGTGCCCGCCGCAGCGCTCGACGCGGAACCGGCCGATGAGGTGGCGCGGCGCCGCATCGCCGTCGGCGAGGTCGTGGTGGGACCCGACGTCGCCGGCCCGCCGCGCCCGGTCGCGCTCGCTCCGACGGGGTCGGTGGTGGTCGCGGTCGCCGACCCGCTCGTGCCCGATGCACCCCTCGGAGCAGCGGTGCTGGTGGTCGCCGAGGCGGTGGTTCTCGCGGACGCCGGCGTCGTCACGTCCGTGCACGACGGCGTGATCGGCGTCGCCGTGCCGGCCCCGGCCGCCCCGGCAGTCGCCGCGGCGGCCCGCCAGCACCTCGCGAGCCTCGTGTTTCCCGCCGACCCGTCCGGTGGCTGACGCAGCGAGGCCCGTCAGCTGCGGAAGCCGGCGGCGATGAGGGCCAGCACGACCACCCCGAGCACCACCCGGTAGACCACGAACGGCATGAAGCTGCGGGTGCGGATCAGCCGGAGCGTGCCCCACACGGCGATCCAGCCCGATCCGCCGGCCGTCAGCACCCCGACGATGATCGGCGGCCACAGGTCGCTCTCGATCGGGTCGCTGACGGCTCCGAGGGCCTTGAACACCAGTGCACCGAAGATCACCGGGAGCGACATCACGAAGCTGATCCGGGCGGCGGCATCTCGATCGAAGCCGAGGAACCTTGCGCCCGTCATCGTGATGCCGGACCGTGACGTGCCGGGGTTCAAAGCGAGTGCCTGGGCGGCCCCGACCACGAGCGCGTCGCGGGTGCCGAACCCTTCGAGCTTTCGTCGACCGACGGCACGGTCGGCCCAGCCGAGGAGGAGACCGAACCCGATCAGCGAGAAGGCGATGATCGTGGGCGTGCCGAGCCGCTCGTCGATCTGGTCCTCGAAGAACGCGCCGACGAGTGCGGCGGGCACGGTCGCCAACACGAACAGCCAGGCCAGCCGACCGTCGGTCGTCGTCGGGCGTTGACGGCGCACGAGCAGCAGCGTCCCGTCGCGGACGTACGCGATCACGTCGCGCCAGAAGTAGCCGAGCACGGCGACGAAGGTGCCGAAGTGGACCGCGACGTCGAAGAACTTCTTCGACGACTCATCGAGTTCCTCCCAGCCGAACAGCCACGGCACGAGCAGCAAGTGCCCGCTCGACGAG
>JBCBDK010000398.1:0-4365 GCA_038529675.1 Actinomycetota bacterium | reverse complement strand
GATCGGCGACTGGTCCATGTCGATCACCTTGTCGAGGTGCTCGATACCGAGGATCTTCTTGTGCTTCCCGGCCGGCATCTTCGACTTGTGGATCTTCTGCATCAGGACCGGCAGGAGGATCTCGCGGACGAGCGTGGACTTGCCCGAGCCGGACACGCCGGTGACGGCGACGAAGTTCCCCAGCGGGATGTCGACGGTGATGTCCTGCAGGTTGTGCTCGCGGGCACCGATGATCTGGAGCTGGTCGAAGCTCTGCGAGCGACGCACCTGCGGCACCGGGATCGACTTCTTCCCTGACATGTACTGCCCGGTGAGTGAGTTCTTCGCCTTCTTGATGCCCGGCACCGGCCCGGAGTAGACGACCTCGCCGCCGTGCTCGCCGGCGCCGGGGCCGATGTCGACGATCCAGTCGGACGACTTGATGGTGTCCTCGTCGTGCTCGACGACGACGACCGTGTTGCCGAGGTCCCGAAGGCGGGTCAGCGTGTCGATCAGTCGTTGGTTGTCGCGCTGGTGGAGCCCGATCGACGGTTCGTCGAGCACGTACAGGGTCCCGACGAGGCCCGACCCGATCTGCGACGCGAGCCGGATGCGCTGCGCCTCGCCACCCGCGAGCGTGCCCGCGGACCGGGACATCGTCAGGTAGTCGAGGCCGACATCGAGCAGGAAGCCCAAACGAGCGTTGATCTCCTTGGTGACCCGCTCGGCGATCATCCGATCCCGCTCAGAGAGCTCGAGTGCGGCGAGGAACTTCGCCGACTCGCCGATCGACATCTCGCAGACCTCAGCGATGTTCTTGTCGTTGATCAGCACCGCCAACGTCGCCGGCTTCAGGCGAGCTCCGCCGCACTTCGAGCACGCGACGAGGCGCATGTAGCCCTCGTATTGCTCGCGGGCCCAATCGCTGTCGCTGCCCTCGTGTCGGCGACGGAGCCAGGGGATCACGCCCTCGTACTCGGTCTGGTACGACCGGGCGCGGCCGTACCGGTTCTTGTACTTGACCGTGAGCTTGCCCTTGACGCCGTGAAGAATGGTCTTCTGATGCTTGGCCGGGAGTTCCTCCCACGGCGCGTCGAGGTCGATCTCGTTCACGTTGGCGACCGCTTCGAGCAGCCGGTTGAAGTACTGGGTGTGCGCCGACCGCCACGGTGCGATCGCGCCATCGGCGATCGACATCTCGCCGTCGGGGATGATCAGCTCCGGATCGACCTCGAACGTGGTGCCGAGCCCGTCGCACGTGGCACACGCGCCGTACGGCGAGTTGAATGAGAAGTTTCGCGGTGCCGGCTCGTCGAACGACTCGCCGCACTTCGGGCACGCGAGGTGCTGGCTGAACGTGAGCGATTCGGGCTCCGAGTCGCGGTGGACGATCTCGATCTCCGCCACCCCCTCGGCGAGGTTGAGTGCCTGCTCGAGCGAGTCGGTGAGGCGGCGCTCGATCCCCTCCTTGAGCACGAGTCGATCGACGATGATGCCGATGTCGTGGTTCTCGTACTTCGCGAGCCGTTCGTCGCGCTTCAGGAACTCGTCGATGTCGACGGTCTCACCGTCGATCCGTGCGCGGACGAAGCCCTGCCCGGAGAGGTCCTCGAGCAACGTGTCGTACTCACCCTTGCGACCGCGTACGACCGGTGCGATCACCTGGAAGCGCAGCCCGTCCTCCATGTCGAGAATGCGGTCGACGATCTGCTGCGGGGTCTGACGCTGGAGCCTCGTGCCGTCGTTCGGGCAGTGCTGTTCGCCGATGCGGGCGTAGAGCAGGCGGAGGTAGTCGTAGACCTCGGTGATCGTGCCGACGGTGGAGCGCGGGTTGCGCGACGCCGACTTCTGGTCGATCGAGATCGCCGGCGACAAGCCGTCGATCACGTCGACGTCGGGCTTGTCCATCTGGCCGAGGAACTGGCGGGCGTACGCGCTGAGCGACTCGACGTACCGGCGCTGCCCCTCGGCGTAGATCGTGTCGAACGCCAGGCTCGACTTCCCCGACCCGGACAGGCCGGTGAACACCACCAGCTTGTCTCGCGGCAACTCGACGTTGACGTTCTTCAGGTTGTGTTCGCGGGCGCCGCGGACGACGATCTGCGGCTCGTCGGACGTTCGCTTGCGTCGGGCGGCAGCCTTCTTCGCTGCTGGCTTCTTCGCGGTGGTGTCGGATGCGGTGGCGGCGGGGGGCATCGCCGTCCGAGCCTACCGCCGAACACATGTTCCGGTCGGATCGAGATCGACCGGAGGTGGCAACTCCACGCCTGCGAGCGGTCGATGAACGAAGATGGCCGCCGTGAGAGGCTTCCCGACCGGGGTGACGTTGGCGCGTGCCCTCGCGGTCGGGCGTTGGCTGACCTGGGCGTGGATGGTGGCGGTCGTCGCAGTTGCCGGCTTTCGAACGGTCGACGACGACGCGATCCGGCCCGACGACCCGAGCGGTGCCGAGACGGCGCTGCGCTCCCCCGCGATCGCCTGGCTCGCCGTCGTCGCGGTGCTCGCTGTTGCGATCTGGGCGACGACCCGCTTGCGCACCGCCCCCGCCCGCGCCCTCTCACCAGGGTTCGCAGGCACCGAGATGGCGCTCGCACTCGCACTGAGCGTGCTCGACGGCCTCGTCTTCGACCCCGGCCACGTCTTCGCCACCAGCCAGAGTCTGGCGACCCAGTACCCCGCGATCGCGGTGGCCTCGATCGGGCTCGCCGCAGGGCCGCGGATCGCCGCGGCCGCCGGCGTGCTGGTCGGCCCGGCCGAGTGGTGGGCGGCGACCCTGAACGACTTCGACGACTGGTCGCTCCGCCACACGTTCTCCATCGTCGCCACCTCGTTGTTCTTCGCCGCACTCGGCGCGTTGATCGGCTGGCTCGGCGGTCTGCTCCGCGATCTCGAGTTGCGCATCGCCGACCAACGCGCCCGCGACGAGGTTGCCGGCGTCCTCCACGACACCGTGCTCCAGACGCTCGCGCTCGTCGAACAACGAAGCATCGAGAGCGACCCCGACCTCGCCGCCGCAGCCCGTCGGGCCGACCGCGACCTGCGCTCGTACCTGTTCGGCTCCGGAGCGCTCACTGCTGAACCTGACCGTTCGGACGATCTGGAGACACGGCTGCGACGCGTGGTCGATGACGTTCGGCGTCGGATCGACCTCGAGGGATCGAGCCGCGTCACCGTGAATGTCATCGACGTCGGCGTGGGCGCCGACCGCCGGGCCGTGGACGCCGTGGTCGACGCCGCAGGCGAGGCGTTGACGAACTCGCTCACACACGCCGATGCGACCCGGATCGTGGTCTTCGCCGAGACGGACGACGACGGCGAGGTGACCGTCACGGTCCGCGATGACGGCCGCGGATTCGATCCCGACTCGACCGCCCGCTCGGGGCGACGTGGTCTCCGACACTCGATCGTCGAGCGGGTCGAGACGGCCGGCGGCAGCGTCCGACTCCGCAGTTCGACGGACGGAACCGAGGTGCTCCTCACCACGAGAGCACCGATGAGCGACGAGGTGGACACCCGATGACCCGGACCCAGCCAAACGAGCCGGGTGAGCGCGCCCCCATCAGGACGGTGCTGGCGGACGATCACGAACTGGTCCGCGGCGGCCTCCGACAGGCGCTCGACGGACGATTCGAGGTCGTCGGCGAGGCGGACGACGCCGAGGGGGCGATCGACGTGATCGAGGCGCGTCGGCCCGACCTCGTCGTCACCGACCTGCACATGCCGCAAGGCGGCGGCATCGCCGTGATCCGCTCGTGTGCGACGATCTGCCCGCTGGTCATCCTGACCGTGAGCGAGGCGGAACGCGATCTCCTCGATGCCGTCGCCGCAGGTGCGGCCGGGTACCTGCTGAAGACGACGCCGACCGACGAACTCGTGGCGTCGCTGCTCGCAGCTGCTGCCGGCGAGCCGGTGTTCTCGCCGTCGCTCGCAGCGCTCGTGCTCGGTGAGTTCCGACGCCTCGCGAAAGCGGCCGATGCCGATCCGCTCACCGAACGCGAACGTCAGGTCCTTCAGCTCGTGGCGCGCGGCCACACGTACCGCGAGCTCGGCGCCGAACTCGGGATCGCGGCGAAGACCGCGGAGAATCACGTCCGCAACATCCTGGGCAAGCTGCACCTGAGCCGGCGGAGCGACCTCGTCCGCTACGCGGTCGAGCACGGCCTCGATTGACGACGTCGCCGGCCCGACGGCCAGGGTCCCCAGACGAGTCTGGGGGATTCCCCCGATGGTGCAGATCGCGATCGTCCCTCACGCTCGAGGGCATGCGACACGACATGACCCTCCCTCCCCCGCCAGGCGGCCGCCCACCCCCACCAACCCGCCAACCACCCCCACCCACCCCCCACTACCCGGGCCCCCCCGCGCCCCCGCCACCCCACACCGGAC
>JBCBDK010000397.1:0-4365 GCA_038529675.1 Actinomycetota bacterium | reverse complement strand
CCCCGTCGCGCAACAGCACCGAGTCGTCGGCCACGACGGCTCGCAACCGCTCGGCGTGGGTCTCCGGTTCGTGGATGGTCGTCATCGCTCACTCCTCGTCGTCGCTCGGTCCGTTCGTTCTGGGGTCGGCTCGTTCTCCGGTTCCTGAACCCGCTCGCGGCGGATCGGGATCACGGCGGTCACGGCGGTGGGTCCACCGGCGGGCGACGACAGCACGAAGGCACCATCGACGGCCTCGACCCGCGCGCGCATGCCGGCGATCCCACTTCCTCGTCGCTCGTCGGCGCCGCCGCGTCCGTCGTCGCGGATCGTCACGCGAACTGCGGGAAGCAGGCCGGGCTCGTCGTCCACCCGCACCGACGCTGCTCGTGCTCCGGCGTACTTCAGCACGTTCGTCATCGCCTCGTTGACGAGGTAGTACGCCGTCTCTGCGACGTCCTGAGGGAGCTCGTGATCGGTGGTGACGTCGACCGACACCGGGATCGGCGAGCTCGCGACGATCGCCGACAGTGCGGCATCGAGACCCCGATCTTCGAGCACCGCAGGGTGCAGACCACGACCGATCAGTCGCAGCTCACCGATCGACGCCCGCACCTTCTCCCTGGCCTCGTCGAGCAGCTCGCGCGCTGCCGCCGGGTCGTCGTCGAGCTTGCGGCTCGCGCGGCCGATGTCGATACCGAGCGCGACGAGCTGCTGCTGCACGCCGTCGTGGAGGTTGCGCTCGATGCGGCGGCGCTCGGCCGCGACCGCGTCGAGGACCTGGTCGCGCTGCACCGAGAGCTCCTCGACCCGCTCGACCAGTTGGGTCCGGCGGTCCGGGCCGACGAGCGCCGCGACGTACCCGCGACGAAGTCGACCGGCCAAGAGGACGAGCCGCGCGACCAACCCGAGCAGCGGCACGAGCAGCAGGATCTGGAAGAACGACGTCTCGAACGTGACGTCGACGATGTCGATCGTCCCGAACGAGTCGCCCTCGACCACGACGGAGGCGAGCGAACCGACGATGCCGGTGATCGGCAGCAGGGCGCCGAGCAGGAACAGCGGCGCGACGACCGTGTCCAACAGGACGAAGCCGACGTCACGCCAGCGCGACTCGTCGGTCAGCCGGCGCGTGATCGGCGCCAGCAGCCCGGAACCGCTGGTGGCGACCGGGCGGGGCGCGATCGGATCGTCGACACCCCATCCCGCCAGCTTGCGCCCGACCGTCGAGAACGATCGCACCAGCGCGAACGCTGGGACGACGAGCAGCAAGCCGACGAGCACCAGTGAGAGGACGGCCGTCACCGCCAGCGCTGCCACGGCGAAACCGAACAGAATCGGACCGATCACCGCAGCGGCGAGGATCGACAGGAACGATCGCCAGGTGCGGACGTCGGCGAGGGGGCGGAACCACCACCGGACGGCGTCGCCGAAGGAGTCGAACGGCACGTCCACCTCGAGACCGACACGCTGTGTGAGTTCACGGACTCGGTCGCCGAACGTCGGGTCCGGACCCGACGCGCCGGGGCGCCCCGCTGCGTCGACATCGTCGGCGCCCGCGCCGTCTCGGCCGGCGCGAGCGGATGCCGCATCGCCGGGCGACGGGGGCGCCCAGGACGCACCACGATCCCGTGCAGCGTCGGTGCGGTCCACGCCGTCAGTCTCGCAGGCCACGTCCGGTGCCGGTGCGCTACCGCTCACGACGCACCCCGCAGCGTGGTCGCCGGTGAGCGCCGACCGACGCGGCGCACCATGAGGCCGGTCACCGCAAGGGTCAGGACGAGCACCGTGCCGACGACGGCGGGGATCGCCCGATCGGCGAACGTGAACCCGATCTCGACAGCGTTGGACGCCTCGAAGGAACGAGTGATCGCCCGGGCCCCGACATGGCCACCGACCAGGCCGACGCCGACACCGACCGTCGCGAGGGCGACGACCTCGCCGACGAGGACGCCGAACAGGTCGCGCCGCCGAGCGCCGATCGCTCGCATCGCAGCGAGCTCGATGCGGCGTTCGTGCAGGTTCACGGCGAGCCCCGACATGACCGCGAGCCCGGCGACCGACACGACGACGACGCCGATCGCACCGAAGATGAGGAGGATCGCAGTCCGGCCGCTGTCGTCACCGTCGAGGTCGTCGAAGCGGACGCTGCCGACCACACCGGCCAACTCGACCGCCGGTTCGTCGTCGAGGGAGTACACCCGGTTGGCGAGTCCTGGCGTACCGAGCTCGGCGGCGAGTGGTTCCCGAGCGGTGTAGACCTCCCGGCCGCGGTTGCCATGGAGCCCGACCACGTCGTACTCGGCGATGCCGGACGCCAGCCCGACGTCGATGCGGTCACCGATGTCGATGCCCACCCGTTCGGCGAAGCCGGCCGAGACGACCGCCTCGTCGGTGCCGGCGAACCATCGACCGTCGCTCACGGACCGGTCGATCATCTGCGTCTCCGGCTCCCAGCCGTAGACGTCGACCTGCCAGCCCTCGACCTCACCTTCGACTTCGATCGCGGTCTCGGTCAGGGGATCGGCATCGGCCACACCGGCGTCGATGTCGAGGCCGGGGCCCGCCACCCACGATTCGGTCTCCCAACGGATCGGGTCGAGTTCGGCGTCGTTGAAGTCGTTGATCGTCGTCGCCATCGACGCGACGATCATCAGCGCGGCGACGGCGGACGCCAGCTGGAGCGAGATCGCGATCGAACGGCCGCGATGGCGGAGCGCGTTGCGGAGCGCGAGGCGATCGTGGAGTCGTGCGCCGCTCCACCTGCTCGCGATCCTCTCGCTCCAGCGTCGGCCGAACGGGACGGCCTCGCGGTCGCGGAGTGCCTCGGCGAGCGGCACGGACGTGACCCGTCGCGCCGAGCGGGCCGCCACGATCCTGGCGCCGATCAAGGCGAAGGCGGCGCTCGCCGCCAGCACCGACCACGACACCGCGAACCCCGGCGTCAGGCCGACGAACTCGTCGAGCACCATCCGGGCGATCGTGTACGAGATCGCCACGCCGAGCGGCAGACCGATGACGGTGGCCGCGGCGGCGATCGAGAGGGCGATGCGCCGCAACCGACGCCGGACCTCGCGATCGGTCGCTCCGAGCGCCCGCATCACCGCGACCTCGCGGCTCCGTTCGACGACGAGCGTGTTGGTGGTCGACGCGAGGAGCACCAGGCCGACGAGTCCGGCGACGATGCCGAGCATGCCGATCAACTGGCTGATCTGGTCGATGTCGGCCTCGATCGGGTGCTTGCCGTCGGCGATCTCGGTCGGCAACTCGATCAACTGCACGCCGAACTCCGCGAGGCGCTCGCGGGCGGCGGCCGAGGTGGCCCCGAGCGAGTCACCGTCGTCTCGTTCGGTGCGCAACACGATCCGGTTGGCGCCGTCGACACCGCTGACGTCGGCGGCGGTGTCGAGGTCACCGAACGCGAGCCCGGCATCGCTCCAGAAACTGGTGCGGCCGACGCCGACGACGTCGAGCTCGACCTGCGAGCCGTCCGGCCGGGCGAGCGGGATCGTCGTGCCGATCGCTGCGGTGCCGGGCGTGACGAGCACCTCGCCGGCAGCCCCCGGTCGTCGCCCGTCCTCGACGCGGACCACGTCCATCGTCTGGCCGGCAAGGTCGAGGCCGAGCAGGTCGAGCGACTCGTCCGAGCCGTCGGCGAGCGGACTCGTGTGCACGATCTGCGGCTCGGCGACGACGACGTTCGGCAGGGAAACGAGGCCGGCCACCACGTCGTTCGTGAGGTCGACGGCGTCCTCGTCGGTCGCGAGGCTGGCCGCCGCTCCCGCGCTGCTCGCACCGGTGTCGGTCGTCAGCAGGATCAGGTCGGGAACGCCGTCTCGCTCGGCTGCCTCGCGCAGCGAGCTCGTCGAGACGGTGGGGATGGCGAACACCCCGATCGCTCCGACGGCGAGGGCGAGGGCGAGGACGCTGGTCAGGATCCGGACCGGGGCGCGCCCGATCTCGCGCAGCAGCCGGCGCATCACGCCACCACCGCGGACGTGGCCGGCGCCCGGCCAGGACGGACGGCGGCGACACGGCCGTCGAGCATTTCGACGACCCGGTCGCAGCGCTCGGCCAGGTGCTGGTCGTGTGTGATGAACATGACCGTCGTGCCGCGGTGACGGAGGCCGGCGAGCAGCGAGAAGACCGACTCACCGGTCGCCTGGTCGAGGCTGCCGGTCGGTTCGTCGGCGACGACGAGCGACGGACGAGTGACGATCGCACGCGCGATCGCAACCCGCTGCTGCTCGCCACCGCTGAGCTGTGACGGCAGGCGACCCGCGAGGCCGGCGAGCCCGACCGATGCGAGCGCGTCCTTCGCCGCGGCCCGCCGTGCGCTGCGTGCTGCGCGGCGATCCGCGAACCGGACGGCGAGCTCGACGTTCT
>JBCBDK010000396.1:0-4371 GCA_038529675.1 Actinomycetota bacterium | reverse complement strand
GTCGAGCCCGCCGAGGACCTCGGGAACGAGTTCACCGGCGCGATGCCGCGGCACCGCCGCCACGTTCAACGTGTTGCACACCTTCCGGTCGAGCGAGTGGCCCACGGCCTGGCGAAGCTGTGTCGCATCGGCATCGCTCCCGGCGACGAGCCAGGCGCCCCCGGTGCCGTGCAGGCTGACGGGAACGCCGGCCTGGGCGGCGACCGCCCCGAGTTGTGCGACGGCGGCGCCCGATCCACGGGCGACCGCGAGCGAGAGCCGACCATCGCTGAACAGCGCGTGGCCCGCGCTTCGGCTCGCCGAGTCGACGAGCTGGACGACTCCTGGCGGCAGGCCGGGTTCGGCGAGCGCCGGACGGAGCGCGTGTTCCACGATGGCCCGTGCCGTACCGAGGGCATCGGAGCCGATGCGGAACACGACTGCGTTGCCGGTCCGCACGACGCCGCATGCGTCGGCGAACACGTTGGGGCGTCCCTCGAACACGAACCCGACCACGCCGAGGGGTGCGCGGCGCAAACTGACGGACCATCCGTCGTGGGCCACGCGGCCGACCTCGTCATCACGCCGCGACGACGCATCGCGCCACCCGCGCAGACCGGCGATCATGTCGGCGCGCATGCTCGACGTCAGTTCGAGACGCGTGGTCGAGCGGCCTCTCCCCCGGGCGGATTCGACGTCGGCGCCGTTGGCCTCGCGGATCGCTTCGAACACGTCGTGATCGTCGAGTCGACGTGCGAACGCGTCGAAGAACGACGTGATCTGGTCGTCGCTGCAGCGGGCGAGCCCGGCGAATCCATCGGTCGCAGCGTCGACGGCGTCGGCGACGATCGAGTGCTCGGCCGACGGGATGTGCAGCAGGTCCCCGGTCGCCTGGACGACCACGAGGCGGTCACCGCTCTCGAACGCCGCAGCGAGGTCGGCGTCGACCACCGCCTGGCGATCGCCCCCGAAGGGGATCACCTGGCCCTCGGTCAGGCGGTCGAGCGACGCACCACGGATCACCAGTCGATCCCGTCGAGCTCGGTGAGTTCGTCGAGCGTGACCGGGAGGCCGGTGTCGATCGAGCGGTGCGCGGCGAAGCCGATCGCCGCCGACTTCAGGCCGTCGAGCAGCGTGATCGGCACCTCGGCCCGACCGGTTCGCTCTGCGGAGCGGATCGCCCCCGCCACGTCGAGGTGCTCGAGGTAGCTCGCGCCGTGGTGGAGCCCGACATGGCGGATCCCAGGGTCGACCACCTTCTCCTCGGTCACGATGTTGATCCCGCTGACGATGTCGTCGGTGCGGCGACCGATCCGAACCACGCTCTCGGTGTCGAGCGCTTCGACCTTGCCGTCGGTGCCGACGACGCTGATCTCGCGCTCGTTCTTGCTCGCCTCGGCGAACATGCACAGGTCCAGCATGGCCCGTGCCCCGTTGTCGAATTCGACGATCACGTAGGCGTTGTCGAGTATGTCGGGGGTCTCGCCGTCGTAGGACTCGTCGAGGTGGTTGACGTCCTGGCCACCGGAGGCGATCACCCGAGTCGGGCGGGCGTCGACGACTTGCAGCATCAGATCGAAGAAGTGGCAGCACTTCTCGACGAGCGTGCCGCCGGTGTTCCGATTGAAGCGGTTCCAGTCGCCGACCTTGATCAGGAACGGGAAGCGGTGCTCCCGGATCGCGACCATCCTCGGCGAGCCGACCGTGCCGGCGGCCACCTCGTGGAGAAGCCGACGGATCGGCGGCATGTACCGGTACTCGAGTCCCATCCAGACCACGCGCCCGGGAAACCGCTCGCGTGTTGCCTCAGCGGCATCGACCACCCGACGACAATCCGCCAACGTCGTGCACAGTGGCTTCTCGACGAGTACGTGGACAGGGTGCTCGAGCACGTCGAGCAGGACGTCGGCATGGGTGAAGTTCGGCGAGGCGATCACCACGGCGTCGACCAGGCCCGAGTCGAGCAGTGCGACGTGGTCGTCGAACACGGCGAGCGGCGCAGGCGCAACGGGCTTGCCGTTCTCCGCGCCGACGAGTGCGTGCTGGTGTGGCTTCTGGTCGAACCAGGTTCGGACTGCGATGCGAGCCCACTCCTGGGACTCGGGGTGCGGGTCGGCGACCGCCGTCACCACCGCTCCTTCGAGCGCGAGCACGTTCTGGATGTGCTCGACCCCCATCATCCCGGTGCCGATCACCCCGTACCGGATCGGTTGTTCGCCGCCATCAGTCATCGACCGGAAGGGTAGTGAGGTGGCGCGTTTGCCACACTGGGCACGTGACCGAGGTCAGCGCCCACTCCGACGATCGTCTCTACTTCCGGCAGTTGCTGTCCGGCAAGGACTTCGCCACCGGCGATCAGCTCGCGCAGCAGATGGTCAACTTCGTGTACGCGATCGGCGATCGCGAGACCGGCGAGTGCCTGCTCGTCGATCCCGCGTACGACGTTCGCAGCCTGCTCGACGTCCTCGCGCAGGACGACATGACGCTGACGGGCGTGCTCGCGACGCATTACCACCCCGATCACGTCGGCGGCTCGATGATGGGCTTCGAGATCGAGGGCATTTCTGCGCTGCTCGACCACGTGGACGTGCCGGTCCACCTGCAGGCCGACGAGGTCGAGTGGGTCGAGAAGACCACGAACGTCGGCGCCGATCACCTCGTCGGCCACGCATCGGGCGACGTGGTGTCGGTCGGCGGGGTCGACATCACACTGATGCACACCCCGGGTCACACGCCGGGCAGCCAGTGCTTCCTCGTCGACGGTCGGCTCGTCGCCGGCGACACCCTCTTCCTCGAGGGGTGCGGGCGTACCGATCTGCCGGGCTCGAACCCGCAGGACATGATGCACAGCCTCGCCCGACTGGCGAAGGTGCCCGATGAGACGATGCTGTTCCCCGGGCACCGCTACTCGGCGGCCGGTTCGGCGCCGATGGACATCGTGAAGCAGATCAACTTCGTGTTCGACCAACTCTGATCACGCCCAGATGTCACGTTCTGGGTCTGACCCAGAACGTGATCAGTCGGGCCGGAACCATCGGCCGACGGGGGCGCTCACGATGCGTTGGTCGCGGACGATCACGCCCTCTTCGCGGAGCAGCTTCGTCTGCAACGCCGGATCGCTGGCGCGCAACCGCCCCGCCGAGTTGACCACCCGCCACCACGGCACTTCGACGTCGGTCGAGCCGAGGATCCGGCCGACCAGTCGACTGAGTTTGGGGTAGCCGGCGACGTGGGCGATGTCGCCGTAGGTGGTCACCTCGCCCTCCTCCAGCGCCATGAGGACGTCGATGATCCGGCGCTCACGCTCTGCCGACTCCGACTCGTCGACCGGCTGCGGGGCGTCGGCGTTTGCCATCACGAGCGGATGTCGGCGGCTTCCCAGCGCCCGAGTTTCGGGAGCAGATCGAACACCACGGCGGTGCCGAGCGCGATGTGGCGACTCCCGCCCGCGATCTCGATGCAGTGGAAGGTCACCTCACCGGCCGGGCCGGCGATCGTGCCGAGTCCGACCGCCGGGTCGAACGACGTCACCGTGCCCCGCAGATTGCGGCGGTCGCTGGTGCGCTCGAGTTCGGCCATCGGAATCGCGGGATCGATGTGATGTTCAGGGCACGATCTTGGAGATCGGCATCTCGACGAGGTCGGTCGCACCCGCTTCACGGAGGTCGGGGATGACGAGGTTGATCGTCGACTTCTCGACGACCGACTCGACGGCGAATCCTCCACCGGCGAGCGGCGACAGCGTCGGCGACTTCATCGACGGGAGGACCGCGAGCACCGCGTCCTTGGCCTCGTCGGTGACGTTGAGCTTGAGGAGCACCCGGCCCCGAGCATCGAGCACACCGTTGAGCAGGGTCATGATCTGCTGCATCGCCTTCGCCTTCGCCGGATCGGCGAACGACGTCGGGTTGGCGACGACCTCGGTGTAACTCGACAGGATCGTGTCGATGATCCGCAGACCTGCGGCCCGCAGCGCACGCCCGGTCTCAGTGATCTCGACGACGACGTCACAGATGTCGGGAATCTTGGCCTCGGTGGCGCCGTACGAGAGTCGGATGTCGGCCTCGACGCCTCGTTCCGCGAAGAACCGCTTCGTCAGCTCGGGATACTCGGACTGCACACGAACGCCGTTCGGAAGGTCGGTGACCGACTGCACGTCGCTGTCGCCGGCGACGGCGACCACCAGCCGGATCGGCTTCGACGTGGCCTTCGAGTACTTCAGTTCACCGAGCGACTCGACCTTCGAGTCGGTCTCCTCGACCCAGTCGCGCCCGGTGATGCCGAGGTCGAACAGGCCCTCGGCCACATAGGTGGGGATCTCCTGCGGCCGCAGGATCCGGACCGACTCGATTCGGGGGTCATCGATCGTCGTCGGTCGACTACCAGGCAAAC
>JBCBDK010000395.1:0-4413 GCA_038529675.1 Actinomycetota bacterium | reverse complement strand
CCTCGACCCGGCCGCGATCTGGTCGACGCTGGCATCGATGCCCACGCCGGCGGCCTCTTCGTCGGCGACGCCGAAGTAGATCAGGTCGCCGGTCGGGCGGAACCCCTGCTCGGCGAGCCGCTTGAACGCGATCGCCATGGCGGAGGTGAGGTTGAGCATGTCGATCGCGCCCCGGCCCCACACCTCGCCGTCGATCACCTCGCCGCCGAACGGGTCGTTCGACCAGCCAGCGGGATTCACCGGGACCACGTCGGTGTGGCCCATCAGGCACAGCTTCGGAGCCTCGGGGTCGGTGCCCTCGATCCGAGCGACGATCGAGTCACGTCCCTCGCGGGGTGTGAACGATTCGACGGCGAGCCCGGCGCCCTCGAGATAGGTCGTCAGCGTGTCGGCGTTGCGGGTCTCGTCGCCGGTGTCGCCCGTCCCGTCGTTCACGCACTCGTTACGAATGAGTGCCTGCAGGAGCTCGGTGGTCGGCCCTTCGAGCTCGGTCGCGGTCGGAGTGACGGACGCCATTCGCGCAAGCTACCCCAGCAACGCTCGGCGGTCACCGGGGATCGTTCAGCCGAGTGGGTCGGGACGCCCGATGCCGAGCGTCACCGTCTGCCAGAGCTGATCGATCCTCGTCGGGTTGCTCGTCGGTTGGGCGTGCTCGGCGAGCCAGGCGTCGAGTCGTTGCCCTTCGACCGCCCACTCCTTGGTCGTCACCTCGTGGCCGGCGGGCTCGTCGGGGCGGGGCGTCCCCCAGAACACCTTGACGAGCGCGTCGCACGTCGCCCCGACCGGAGCGAGCGCTTCGTCGAGCGACGCCCGTGCGATCGCGGACCGCGCCACGCGCGCTGGTGTGTCGTCGACCGGTGCGGGTACCGGGCGGTCGGCGAGTACGGTCTGGATGGCGATGACGCCTGCCGGGCCGATGACGACGTGATCGATGTCGTCGAGGCGATCGCTGCCGATCTCGTAGACGACCCGCCATGGTGGGGAGGGCAACGTACGGCAACGCTCGGCGGTCAGCCGTACGCCCGAGACGGCGCGGGCGGTGTCAGGCTTCATCGCGTCCATGCGTCGTCGGTACCAGACGAACAGGCCGACGGCGAGCGCCGTGATCAGGATCGCCGGGAAGAGGATGCCGGTCAGCACGCCACCACTTCAGCAAATCCAGGCTCGGCTGCGGTGGATCCATCGTGCATCGGTCGTGGACCTGCCGGAGTCGTGCTGTTCACTCCACTCGAACTTGGTCGAACGGCCAGCGATCAGCCGAGTCGGCGCAACGGTCCGGCGGTCGGCGCGCTCGACGTGACGGTGATCCGCGCGTCGGTCACGATGGCGTTGCCGTCGGTGACGACCACGGGGTTGAGGTCGATCTCCGACACCCTGGGGTGCTGCGCAGCCAGGTGCGATGCGGACACGATCAGATCGACGAGTGGTGACGTGTCGGCTCGGGTGTCGTCGAGCGCGGCCCCCACCCGGGTCTCGTGGAGCATGGCCGAGGCGCTGGCGGGGGACACGGGTGCGACCCGGGTGGTGCGGTCGCCGATGACATCGGCGTCGAGCCCGCCGTAGCCCACGTCGAGCACCGGACCGAGTGCGTCGTCGCGGGTGCACCGGACTCGCACGGTGAGCCCAGGGTCGACCATGGCCTGCACGACGAGGTCGTGAGCGCCATCACCCAGCGATGCGTACATCGTGGCGACGGCGTCGCGGACGTCGCTCGGGTCGTTGAGGTCGAGTGCCATGCCGCCGCCGGCGGTCCGACCGGTTCGCTCGCGTGCCTTGACGGCGACGGGGTATCCGATCTCGTCGGCGACGATCACGGCGTCGAGCGGCGTCGCTCTCCGCGAGGTGGGCATCCGGATGCCCGATGCGTCGAGCAGTCCTCGAACGTCGTCGAGGCCGAGCTCGTGCTCGACGACGGACTCGGTCGCATCGTCGAGCGACTCGATCGCAGCATCGATGATCCCCGCCGCCCGGGTCGGGTCGACCGAGCGGACCTCGCTCGCCGCCGCCGCTGCCTCGGTGTCGAGCCACTGCGCATACCCGTGCGAGCGGCCCATGACAGCGGCCGCCTGCTCGGGGAACCAGAAGTTCGGGACCTGTCCACCGGGAACGACCGGCCCGTCCCGCGACCCCATCATCACGGCGGCGACGGGCTTGCCGGCACCGGCTGCCGTCGCCTCGACCACGCCGGACACCAGGGTCTGGGCGGCGGGTGACGGCGGCGCGAACAGCACCAGCACACCGTCGATCTCGTCGTCGGTCAGTGCTTCGGCGACCGCTGCCGCGTAGTCGTCGGGCCCGCTGCTCCAGTCGAGTCCGATCGCCGAGGGAACCGGATCGAGCCCGGCGGCTTCGAGTGCCGCATCGGCGAGCGTGCCCGGGCTCGTCGAGTTCGTGATGACGGCGACCCGCGGGCCGCGGAGGATCGGCTGGGTCTCGAGGAACCTGCACGTGTCGAGCAGGTCGGCGACGGTCGGCACCTCGATCAGTCCGGCCTGCTGGTACAGGGTGCTGCCGAGCGTGCCGTCGGCGGCGCTGCCGGTTCGCACCGCGACGATCGGGCGAGTCAGCGAGACCCGCCGGGCGATGCGTGCGAACTTGCCAGGGTTGCCGAACGACTCGGTGTAGAGCCCGACGACGGTCGTGTGGTCGTCGTCTTCCCAGAACTGGAGGAGGTCATTCGCCGACACGTCGCTCTTGTCGCCGAGTGAGATGAACCACGAGACGCCGAGGTCGAGTTCGTCGGCCCGTCGCAACACCGAGACGCCGAGCGTCCCCGACTGGAGCGACAGGGCGAGCCCACCCGGGCGGAGCGTGACGTCGACGATCGACGCCTGGATGAGGTGGCCAGGGTGCAGCCCGGCGACGCCCATCGACGACGGGCCGATGAGGCGAAGGCCGCTGCGCCGCGCACGTGCGACGACTGCGTCGAGTGCGATCGTCGGCCCATGGACACCGTCGAGGCTGGTGACGATGACGGCGCCTCGCATCCGCTTCTCGATGCACTGATCGATCGTCGACTCCAACGCCGCGGGCGGGACGGCGACGATGGCGAGCGAGACGTCGTCGGGCAGGTCGGCGATCGAACCGAAACAACGCGTTCCGTCGAGATCCTCGAGTCGCGGGTTGACCGGATGCACCGGCACGTTGACGCTCGAACGGACGTGCTCCCACAGCAGCCGCCCGATCGAGCCGGGACGATCGCTTGCGCCGACCACGGCGACGGCGCGCGGGAGCAGGACTCGGGCGACCGCTCGGGAGTCGGCGCGCTGCTCGCGTCGTTCGACCGAATCGATGAACTCCTCGGTCGTCGCGAGTTCCCAGTCGAGGTCGACGACGCCGGACTCGAAGCGTCGCTGGAGCGGCCAACCCGCCTTGGCGAACACTGCGAGCATGCCGCGGTTGTCGGCGAGGACCTCGGCGGTGAACCGCTCGATGCCGTTGGCCCGAGCGATCGCGGCGAGGTGTTCGAGCAACAGCGTGGCGATGCCGCGCCCGTGATGTTCGTCGTCGACCATGAACGCGGCTTCCGCCTCGTTGCGACCGCTCCAGCGCTCGTAACTCGCCCACGCGACGAACTCGCCGCGGATCTCGACGACGAGCGCAACGCGATCGACCATGTCGACGGTGGTGAAGTGCGCGAGTTCCTTGTCGGTGAGTGTGGGCTTGGCTGAGAAGAACCGCCGGTACAGGCTGTCGGACGACTGGCGCTCGTGGAACTCGAGCAGCGCCGGCTGGTCGTCCGGCGCAATGGGTCGGATGAAGGCGGTGTCGCCGTCGCCGAGGACGACGGTGGTCGCCCACGGGGAGTCGATCGCATGATCGGCATCGGTCACGGCGTCCACTCTCGCAGCTCGGATGGCCCCGCGCTGGCGTCGGCGGGTGACACTCGACCGTCGTTCTCGTCGGTGTCGTCCCCCTGCATCTAGCCTGGGGTCGTGGACCGACCGATCGCTGTGTTCGCCGCTGCCGAGCTGGACGAACACGTCGGCCCGCGAGGTCACCCGGAACGCCCGGGTCGGCTCGACGCGTCACTCGCCGGCATCGAGGCCGCGGACCTGGTCGAAGCGGTCCGATTCGAGACGCCTCGCCATGCGTCGATCGGCGAGCTCGAGCTGGTGCATGCGGCGCACCACGTCGAGCGGATCGAGGCGTTCTGCACGACCGGTGGGGGAGCGATCGACGGGGACACGTACGCCGTGCCCGGGTCCTGGGCCACCGCATGTCGTGCCGCCGGTGCCGTGCTGGATGCGGTGGGCGCGCTCGATCGTGGCGACGCCGACCTCGCGTTCGCTGCCAGTCGGCCACCGGGTCATCACGCGGTCGCCGATCGGGCGATGGGGTTCTGCCTCTTCAACAACGTCGCCGTCGCCGCCGGTGCGCTCGCCGCACAAGGGGAGCGGGTGGCGATCGTCG
>JBCBDK010000394.1:0-4434 GCA_038529675.1 Actinomycetota bacterium | reverse complement strand
GTGGCCGCCGGTGCACTCTGGTGCGTGGCGATCGCAGCCATCGCCATCGGGCCGTGGCCGGTCACGATGATCCACGTCGCCGGGATCGCTCCGTCACCGACGCACCCGCCGTCGACCGGACTCGTGCTCTTCGGTCTCGCACAGGTTGCGACCGCCATCGCAGCCGCGCCGCTCGTGAGCCGCTGGTTGGAGCGCCACCGACGTGCCTGGACGCTGGTGGTGGCGGCGAACGGCGTGTCGATGAGCGTGTACCTGTGGCACTTCACGGCCGCCGTCGCCGCGTCGGCCGGATTCTTGGCCGCCGGCCTCCTCCCGAGCGCACCGATCGGCAGCGCCGCCTGGTGGTGGCAGAAGACGCCGCTCGTCGTCGTCTCAGCGATGCTGCTCGTGCCCATCGTGGCCGTCGTGGCTCGGTTCGAACGGCGGGCGCTGCTCGCGGATCCGGCACCCTGGCGGCATCACCCCGCACTCGTCGTCGCGGCGGCCGTCGCCGTGTCGACATCGTTGAAGCTGTGGTCGCTCGGCAACATCGGTGCCGCCGCCACGGGCGCCGTCGGCATCGTGGCGACCGCCGTCGTGCTTCGGCCGGGGCGACGACCGGCGTCGGCGGAGTGATCGATCAGGTCCGGTAGTCCACGCCCGGAAGGACGCAGAGCATCTCGTAGAGCAGGTTGGCGCCGAGCAGCGCGGTCGAGCCGGTGGTGTCGTAGATCGGTGCGACCTCGACCAGATCGCCGCCGACGACGTCCAGGCCGCGGCAGCCACGGAGGATCTCGAGCGCCTGCGGCACGGTGAGGCCACCGATCTCCGGCGTGCCGGTCCCCGGCGCGAACGACGGGTCGATCCCGTCGATGTCGAAGCTGATGTAGACCGGCCCGCCGCCGACCTGCTCGCGGACCTCCTCCATCAACGGGACGAGTGAGCGATGCCAGCACTCCTCGACCTGCACCACGCGGAAGCCCTGCTCGCGCGACCAGTCGAAGTCATCAGCTGCGTAGCCGGTCGCCCGGACACCGATCTGCACGACACGATCGCAGTCGAGCAGGTCCTCCTCGACCGCCCGCCGGAACGGCGTGCCGTGGGTGATTCGCTCGCCGAACATCGTGTCATTGATGTCGGTGTGTGCGTCGATGTGCACGAGCCCGACCGGGCCGTGCACCTTGCGCATCGCCCGCAGGATCGGCAGCGCGATCGTGTGGTCGCCGCCCATCGTGATCGTGGCGAGGCCGTGCGACAGCAGCTCGTCGTAGTGCGCTTCGATCCGTGCCACCGAGTCGTCAAGGTTGAACGCGTTGGTGGCGACGTCACCGACGTCGTCGATGCGGAGCGAGTCGAACGGCGCCGCCCGAGTCGCCATGTTGTAGGGGCGGACCAGCACCGACTCGGCACGGATGCCGCGGGGCCCGAACCGTGCGCCGGGCCGGTTGGACGTACCGAGGTCGAACGGCACGCCGACCACGGCCACGTCGAGGTCGCTCGGCGCCGTCGTGCCGGGGAGCCGCATGAACGTGGCGATCCCGCCGAAGCGGGGCATGACGTTGCCGCCGAGCGGCTGGGGGAACGCGTTCGGGTCGGTGGCATCGGCCATGCGACTCACGCTACGCCGAGCTGCCACGCCAGGTCGTCGCCCCGGGCCGAACGGTTCATCGTGCGATGTCGAACCCGCGCAGCACGGTGTCGACGACGATCTCCAGTTCTTCGTCGTCGGGGATCCGGTGCTCGAGCAGGACTGCGTGCAGCAGCGCGCCGCCCATCATCGCCGACGCCGCTCGCGCCTCGACGCCACTCAGGACCGTCGCCACGACGCTGCGACACACCGCCATGCCGTCGTCGACGAACTGATCCCGCAGCTCTGCGGCCGCCTCGACCTCCGTGGCCCGCTCGGCGAGGATCGCGAGTACGCGATCAAGCCGATGCTCGACCATCGCGCGACGGTACGAACGCAGCTCGCCGAGCATGTCGGCTCGCACGTCGCCGACGGGTTCGTGGTGGGGGATCTCACCGAATCGCTGGAACGCGTCGCGCAACAGATCGAGCCGATCCGGCCAGTGGGAGTACACGGTCGCCTTGGCGTAGCCCGCTCGCCTGGCGACGCGCGGCTGCGTCACGGCATCCCAACCCTCCTCGATCAACACGTCGATCGCAGCGGCGAGGACATCGTTGTGGGTCCGCACCACTCTCGCATCCACCGGGGCATCGACCACGGCGTACATCCTAGCGAGCGCCGCTGATTTCTTGGACGCTCCGTTCGTTATTGAACTCATAGTTCAATAACATCCCCTCCGTTCAACACAGGCGTGGGCTCACCACGGCCGCCGCAGCAACGAGAACAGGAATCCCCATGTCGTCCACCCCCGCCTCGCCAGCACCGCCGCCCGACACCGACGCTCCCGCGGTGAGCGTCAACCGACCCGGCCTCGTCATCGCGACGATGTGCCTCGCCGTCGTGCTCGTCATCGCCGGCGTGGCGAGCTTGAACGTGGCCGTTCCGACGATCGGCAGAGAACTGAACGCCAGCCAGTCCGACCTGCAGTGGATCGTCGACGCGTTCGCGCTCACGCTGGCCGCCCTGCTGCTCCCGATGGGCGCGCTCGGCGACAAGTTCGGCCGGCAGCGCCTCATGCTCATCGGCTTCGTCGTGTTCGTGGCCGCCAACGTCTGGGCCGGCTTCGCCGATTCGGTCGGCACGCTCATCGCTGCCCGTGCGGTTGGTGGCGCCGGCGCGGCGATGATCTTCCCTGGCACGCTGTCGACGCTGACGGCATCGATGCCGGCGTCGAAGCGGGGCCAGGCGATCGGCATGTGGACGGCGAGCGCCTCGCTCGGCGGCACGTTCGGGTCACTCGCCGCCGGCGGGCTCGTCGAGAGCTTCTGGTTCGGCTCGATCTTCGTCGCGACCGCTGCGGCTGCCGCGCTCGTCGCGCTCATGACGGCGACGTTCGTGCCCGAGACGAGCGATCCGGCACACGCCAACGTCGACCCCGTCGGCTCGATCATGTCGCTCGTCGGCGTCGGCGGCTTGGTGCTCGGCATCACCGAGGGCCCGGTCAAGGGATGGACCGACGAGATCACGTTGGCCGGTTTCGCCGCAGCGTTCGTCGGCCTGCTCGGCTTCGCCGTGTGGGAGCTGCGCACCGACAGGCCGCTCCTCGACGTCCGCCTGTTCCGACTCCGCGGATTCAGCACCGGCTCGGTGTCGATTTTCATCCAGTTCGTCGTCGTCTTCGGCTTCTTCTTCGTCGGGGCTCAGTACCTCGCGTTCGTGTTCGGGTACGGGCCGTTCAAGACGGCCGCAGCCCTGTTGCCGGTGGGCGTGCTGCTGCCGCTCATGTCCACCAAGGCTCCCGGTTGGTCCGTCCGAGTCGGACGCGGCCCGATCGGCGCACTCGGCCTGGTCTGCATGGGGATCGGAACCGCAGTGTTCTCGACGGTCGGCGAGGCGAGCAGCTACTGGACGTTCGCGGCAGCACTGGTCGTGTTCGGCGCCGGCATGGGCCTCGCCGCACCGCCCGCCACCGAGGCGATCGTCGAAGCACTGCCTCGCGCCCAGCAGGGTGTTGCGTCGGCGATGAACGACGTGGCGCGGGAACTCGGCGGCGCACTCGGCATCGCGATCATCGGATCGGCGCTCACCGCCGGATATCGAGCGTCGGTCGACGATGCATCCGACGCGTTGCCCGCCGGCACGACCGAGGTGGTCCGCGACTCCGCTGCTGCCGGCTACGGCGTCGCCGAGCAGGCCGGCCCCGAGGCGCCGGCGGTGGTCGGCGTGGTGCAGGACTCGATGGCGGACGGATTCAACCAGTCGATGATCGTCGCCACCGTCGCCTTGGTGGTCGGCGCGCTGTACGTCGGCCTCCGAACTCCCAAGATCATCGCGCCGGCCGTCGAGAACGCCGAGCGCATGCCGGCACCGACCACCTGAGGTGCCCTGTTGCGGATGACGCGGTCCGATCCCCCTCAATGACGTCGGACATGATCGTCACGTGAGCGACCCCCAGCCCGCCGTCACGTCCGCAGCATTCGGGTTCCTCGCCGACCTCGGCGCCAACAACGATCGAGGCTGGTTCGAACCGAGAGCCGAGGAGTTCCGGAGGCTGCTCGTCGAGCCCCTCGCCGACGTCCTGGCGACAGCGAGCGCCCAGTTGGCGACCGGGCCGTGGCCGGTGTCGGGAGGAGCGCGGACGATCTTCCGCCAGCTCCGCGACCAGCGGTACGCACGTGCCGAGCCCTACTCGACCGCCGTGCGAGCACTCCTGACCAGGACGGGAACGACGCCGACGCGCGAAGGCTGCGTACACGTCGAGATCAACGGAGACGGCGGGTTCGTCGGTGTCGGCTTCCATCGTCCCCCGGCAGCGATGCTCGCCCCGATCCGACGACGCATCCTCGACGAGCCCGATCGCTGGACCGAGGCGGTCGACGCGATCCGCG
>JBCBDK010000393.1:0-4438 GCA_038529675.1 Actinomycetota bacterium | reverse complement strand
GCGGCGTTCCCGAGTATCCGGCCGACATCCCTGCATCATCGCGCCGCCGCGAGTCGGGTGTCGGCGACGTCGACGGCAGATCGTGCGACGTCATCCCGAGCGGTGGGCGATGATGGACACATGAGCCGTCGTGTCGCACTCGTCTCCGGGGCGAATCGCGGCATCGGCCGAGCGGTCGTCGAGCAACTCGCCGGTGAGGGCCTGACGGCGGTGGTCGGTGCGCGCTCGCTCGACGCAGCGAGGTCGGTCGCCGACGAGTTGGGCGGCGGGTTCCGCGCCGACGCCGTGCAACTCGACGTCACCGACGACGAGAGCGTAACGCTCGCGATCGCGCAGATCGAACGCGACCACGGACGGCTGGACGTCGTCGTCAACAACGCGGCGATCCACTACGACACGAACCAGCGGGTCGATCGCGCCGACCTCGACGTCGTCCGCGAGGCGATCGAGACGAACACGCTCGGCGCGTGGCGGGTCAGCGCCGCCGCGCTCTCGTCGCTCCGTCGGTCGCCGTCGGGTCGGATCGTCAACGTGTCGAGCGGTGGCGGCGCGTGGGAGTCGATGACCGGGGCGACGCCGGCGTACTCGATCAGCAAGTTGGCGCTCAACGGTCTGACCCGGATGCTCGCCACCACGCTTCGTCCCGACGGCATCCTCGTCAACGCCGTCTGCCCGGGTTGGGTGGCGACCGACATGGGCGGGTCCGGTGGCCGGCCCGTCGAGGACGGCGCGGCGGGTGTGACCTGGGCTGCGCTCCTTCCCGACGACGGTCCGACCGGCCAGTTCTTCCGCGATCGGCGGGTGATCGCGTGGTGAACGACGGCGACGACGAACCGCCCGCCGAACCGGACGACGGCGTCGACCCCGACGACGCCCCGGCTGATGCCGACACGCCCGACGCAGCACCCGGGACACCGATCGGGTCGGGACGGGCGTGCGACGTGTACGACCTCGGCGACGGAACGGTGTTGCGGCGCTGTCGCGACGAGCGCGCCGACATGACACTCGAGGCCCGTGTGATGACCTACGTCCGCGAGCACGGCTACCCCGTTCCGGAGGTCCACGACGTCTCGGGACGAGACCTGGTGATGGAGAAGGTGGACGGTCCGACGATGATGGAGTCGCTCGCGCAACAGCCGTGGAAGCTGCTGTGGCACGCCCGGCGGCTCGCCTCGCTGCAACGCCGCCTCGCTCGCATCGCCGCACCGGACTGGCTGCTCGCACCCGGCGTCGACGCCGCCGACCTCGGTCACGCCCAGAGTGTGCTCCACCTCGACCTGCACCCGATGAACGTGATCCTGTCGCAGCGCCACGGTCCGATGGTGATCGACTGGACCAACGCTGCGGCGGGTCCCGCCGGCTTCGACGCCGCACTCACGTACGTGGAGGGAAGCGCCTATCAGGCCGACACGCCGCGCGACCGCATCGGCCAACGCATCTTCGTCGAGGCGTTCCGACGCAGCCGTGGCAAGCGGCTGCTCGACCCGTACATCGTGGCGGCGTGCGACCACCGGCTCGCCGATCCGGGCACGGAGCCCGACGAGCGCGTGGCGGTCGCTGAGCTGCGCGCTCGCTACGTGTGACGACAGCGACGGGGTCGAGCGCTCGGTTGGGTGGCGCTGCCGCGCCGCAGGTACCGTGACGCGCATCCGCGAACCCTCGCGGGGTCGGGTGGAAATCCCAACCGGTGGTCACAGTCCACGACTCCTTCGGGAACCGGAGCCGCTTCGTCGTGCGATCGACGTGCGGAACAGCCGGCGAACGGGGGACTGAGCCTGCGGAATTCAGGCGCCGACGGTCACAGTCCGGATGGTAGCGAGGGACTCGGTGGCGGACGCCTGCGCGCTCGCTGTCGGATCCCCAGTCAACGGGCGCGGACCATGAACACGTTCGAGCCCCGAGACGTCGGGTGCTGCTCGGCGTCTCCTGATATCTGGGAGACAACTGAACATGTTCACGGGAATCGTGGAGGAACTCGGCCGTGTCGCCGAGCGCGACGGCTCACGCCTGCGCGTCGCGGCCACCGAGGTCCTTCGAGACATCCGACTCGGCGACTCGATCGCCGTCAACGGATGCTGCCTCACGGCGGTCGCCTGGGACCCGCCTGCCGAGGACCGGGCGGGCTGGTGGGAGGCCGACGTCACCGACCAGTCGTACGAGCGGACCTCACTCGGCGACCTCGCACCCGGCGACCCCGTGAACCTCGAGCGGCCGGTCCGGCTCGACGACCGACTCGGCGGACACCTCGTCCAGGGCCACGTCGACGGCATCGGCACGATCGTGTCACCGGCGCCCGACCTCGAGATCCATTGCGATCCCGACCTGATGCGCTACGTCGTGGAGAAGGGCTCGATCACGGTCGACGGCATCAGCCTGACCGTGGTGACGCCGCTCGTCAGCGGGTTCACGGTCACGATCATCCCGCACACCGCAGCGGTGACCACGCTCGGGCACAAGACGGCCGGCGACACGGTCAACCTCGAGGTGGACGTCACCGCCAAGTACGTCGAGCGGCTCCTGACGTGGCACACCGAGCGCGAGGAGGCATCGTGACCGCCGCCGACGAGGTGGTCACACCCGAGGGCGGCGACCCGACCCTCGACCGGATCGACGATGCGATCGCGGCGATCGGTCGGGGCGAGATCGTGGTCGTCGTGGACGACGAGGATCGCGAGAACGAGGGTGATCTCGTGATGGCGGCCGAGTTCGCCACGCCGGAATCGATCGCGTTCTTCATCCGCCACACGTCGGGCTTCATCTGCACGGCGATCACGTCGGAACGTGCCCGCGAGCTCGACCTGGCCCCGATGGTGAACGACAACACCGAGAGCATGCGGACGGCGTTCCTCGTGAGCGTCGATGTCAAGGCGCACACGACGACCGGGATCTCCGCCGCCGACCGCGCGGCGACCATCCGTGCGCTCGTCGACGACCGGATCCAGCCCGCCGACCTCGCTCGACCCGGTCACGTCATGCCGCTCGAGGCGCGGGCGGGCGGCGTGCTCAAGCGGGCGGGCCACACCGAGGCGTCGGTCGACCTCCCGCGTCTCGCCGGGCTCGCCCCCGCCGGGGTGCTCTGTGAGATCGTCACCGGTGATCAGACCGGGATGGCCCGGCTCCCCGAGCTGCGGCGGTTCGCCGACGAACACGGACTGGTCATCGTCTCGATCGCCGATCTCGTCCGCTATCGGCGTCGCCACGAGCAACTGGTCCGGCGGATCGCCGACGTGGCGATGCCGACGCAGTGGGGCGACTTCCGGTGCGTCGCGTTCGAGTCGACGCTGGATGGGATCGAACACCTCGCGTTCGTGCACGGCGACGCCCGCGCCGTGCAAGCGGCGACCAACGGAACCGGTCTGTTGGTTCGGGTGCACAGCGAGTGTCTCACCGGCGATGTGTTCGGCAGCCGGCGATGCGACTGCGGACCGCAGCTGGACGCGTCGATGTCGCTGGTCGCCGATGAAGGCGCCGGCATCGTCGTGTACCTGCGCGGGCACGAAGGTCGCGGGATCGGCCTGGGGCACAAACTCCGGGCGTATGAGTTGCAGGAACGCGGCCGCGACACGGTCGACGCAAACGTCGAGCTGGGGCTGCCCGTCGACTCGCGCGAGTACGGGATCGGTGCACAGATGCTCGTCGACCTCGGCGTCCGCCGCATCCGACTCCTGACGAACAACCCCGCCAAGTACGGCGGACTCCAGGGGTTCGGCCTGGAGATCGTCGATCGAGTCGGGATCGCTGCCGGCGTGACGTTGGAGAATCTGCGGTACCTGACCACCAAGCGCGAGCGTCTCGGCCACGAACTCGACCCGGTCCTCCGAATCGACCCGGCCGCGGGCATCGCGGGGTCGCCGCGCTGATGGCTGCGCCGACCTCCAAGGCGGTCGCCGACACCGAGCTCGACGGCAGCGGCCTCACCGTGGCGGTGGTGACCGCCCGTTGGAACGCCGGCATCTGTGCAGCGCTCCGCGAGGGCGCTCGTCGTGCCATCGCCCGAGCGGGCGCTGACGTCGTCGACGCGTCGGCCCCGGGCGCGTTCGAGTTGCCGTTCGCTGCGAAGGTGCTGGCCGAGCGTGATGACGTCGACGCGGTCGTCGTCATCGGGTGTGTGATCCGCGGTGAGACGACGCACTACGAACTCGTCTCCGAAGGATGCGCTACCGGGGTGATGTCGGTGCAACTCGAGACGGGCGTCCCGATCGGGCTCGGCGTGGCCACGGTGGAGTCGCCAGACCAGGCGCTTGCCCGAGCGCAGGGTCCGGGCGGGCACAACGTCGGCGAGGACGCCGCTGCGGCGGCGATCGAGATGGCGCTGTTGGCGCGAACGCGTGGGTGCCGTGGCGACGCAGCGTCTCCGAACGTTCCGCGAACGAGCTGACGATCGCGCTCGGATCGTCTTGAAAGTGCTGAAGGCGTCCAAGACGAAGCCTGATGCGAC
>JBCBDK010000392.1:2719-4442 GCA_038529675.1 Actinomycetota bacterium | reverse complement strand
GCTCGCAAGGCGCCGAGGACGGAGTTGCCCGTGCGGCAACGACCGACGACGGCAACGCAGCGAGCGCCACACCTGTTCGAAGCGTCATTCCACTCCGAACAAGTAGGGGTAGAGCGGTTGGCCGCCGTGGTGGACTTCGACGTCGATGGCGCCGTGGTGGTCGCCGAGCCAGCCGTTCAGCTGGTCGGTGACCGCCGGGTCCGCCTCGGATCCGACGATCACCGTGAGGATCTCGGCCTCGTCGTCGATGATCTCCTCGAGCAGGTTGATCGCCGCCTCGAGCTGGGTCTTGGCGACCGACACGATCCCGTCGCCACGAACGAGCCCCATCCAGTCGCCTTCGCCGACCTCGGTGCCCTCGATGGTCGTCGACCGGACCGCCTGGGTCACCTCGCCGGTTCGCACCGCCTCGGCGGCGTCACCCATCTCCGAGCCGTTGACGTCCGCGTCGGCCTCGGGGTCGTACACGACGAGTGCGGCGAGCGCCTCGGGCATCGACACGGTCGGCACGACCACGATGTGTTTCGGTGTGAGCGAATCGAGTTGCTCGGCGACCGGGATGATGTTCTTGTTGTTCGGGAGCACGATGACCTGGTCGGCGTTGACCGTGTCGACCGTGGCGAGCAGCTCCGACGTCGACGGATTCATCGTCTGACCGCCGGTGACCACACCCTGCACCCCGAGCTGCGCGAACAGCTCGACGAGGCCGTCGCCGCTGCACACCGACACGACCGCTGTGGTGACCGGCGGGAGCCCGGCTCCGGGCTGTACCGGGGCCGCCCCTGGGGCGGTGCGCTGCTCGCCGGTCATCTCGGCGGTCATCTCGGCTTCCCGACGGGCGTGTTCCTCGTCGACCTCCTCGAACAGGTCGGTGACGCGGATCTGCCGAGGTCGCCCGTCGAGGTCGAGGGCGACCTCGATCGCGGCGCCGACGTCGTTGGTGTGCACGTGGCAGTTCCAGAGTCCGTCGCCGCCGACGACGACGATCGAATCACCGATCGCACCCCAGCCCTGCTTGAAGTCCTCGATCCTCGCGTCGTCGAGATCGAGGAAGTACATGACCTCGTAACGCTGCTCGCTCACGTCGAGCTCGTCGGCCCCGCCCACCGCCCGCCCGGGATGCGAGATGGTCGTGAACGCCGCCGCGACCGCACCGCCGCTGCCGTCGTCCTCTTCTGGTTCGGGCAGGGGTTCACCGGCGACGACGTGGAGCGCTGCATCGAGCAGCAGCAGGTAGCCGGCGCCACCAGCGTCGACCACGCCCGCCTCCTCGAGCACGGGGAGCAGCTCGGGCGTGCGCTCCAGCGCGGCGCTGCCCGCCTCTCGGGCGGAGCGCACGACGTCGACGAGCGATGCGCCGCGCTCGGCGGCTGCGGTGGCCGCATCGGCGCTCTCACGCACGACGGTGAGGATCGTGCCCTCGATCGGCTTCAGCACCGCTTGGTACGCCCCGGCCGATGCCGCTTGGAGTGCTTCCGCAAACCGGTGGCGTCCGTCGGCGCCGCCATCCGGGCGGACCGACTTCATCGTCGAGGCGATGCCGCGCATGATCTGGCTGAGGATGACGCCGGAGTTCCCGCGGGCGCCCATCAGCGAGCCGTGACTGATCGCATCGCAGGTTGCGTCGAGATCGGCGACGTCGGCCGCCTCCATCTCCTCGACGACCGCGTCGAGCGTGCGCGACATGTTGGTGCCGGTGTCGCCGTCGGGCACCGGATACACG
>JBCBDK010000392.1:0-2709 GCA_038529675.1 Actinomycetota bacterium | reverse complement strand
CGTGTATCCGGTGCCCGACGGCGACACCGGCTACACGTTGAGCCGGTTCAGGCCACCCGCATGCGCTCGGACCGCGTCGCGGAAGGTCGTGACGAGGTGGCGGAGCGACTCGGTGTCGAACCGTTCGAGCCGGACTGTTTCGGGAGACGACACGGCCCGCCATGCTACGGGTCACAGGTGGGTGCGGCCGGTTCTGCCGCTACCATTTCGGGGCCGTTCGTCGCTGTCGTGAACCGGGCCAGTCGGTCGGCACGAGACGAGAGAGAACTCCAGGGAGACCGTCATGGCATCGAAGTGTGAAGTGTGTGGCAAGGGCCCGTCGTGGGGCATGTCGGTGTCGCACTCGCACCGTCGCACCAAGCGACGCTGGAACCCGAACATCCAGCGCATCCGCGCCTCGGTGAACGGTGCGACCAAGCGCGTCAACGTCTGCACCGGCTGCATCAAGTCGGGCAAGGTCGTCAAGGCCGGCTGAGCCGGTCTCGGCGCACCGACACGACTCACCACCCATCGTCTCCGGTACCCTCCCCGGCGATGCAAGGCGTCATCAAGGCCTACGATCCCTCGACCGGTGACGGACTCATCATGTCCGACACCGACCTCGCCGACTACGAGTTGGCGCCGAACGCCCTCGACGGCTCGGTGTTCCGAATGCTGCGCCAGGGCCAGCGCGTCGTCTTCCAACTCGACGACGCCGGCCGAGCGACCGCGCTGAGCCTCGGCTCCGAGCGCGACATGGGCACGCCCGGCGAACACGGCTGAGACTCGCGTTCCGTCGTCCGCCGCCATCGCTGCGAGCGATACCGGCGGGCAATCCATCTGGTTCAGCGATGGACCCATACCTTCCCCGCATGAAAGCGCTTGCGGCGACGCACCGACCACGGCGTCAACGTTGACGCTCGTTTACGGTTGACGCACGTTCGCACAACGTCGTGCGAACGCACCGTGGACACGCGGAGAACAGGGGGACGGAACCCGATGGCAGCGACCACCACCAATCAGCGCTTGCAGGACTGGGTGCATGAATGGGCAGCGATCATGCAGCCCGACGACATCTACTGGTGTGACGGCTCCGCCGAGGAGTACGACCGCCTGTGCCAGGCGCTGGTCGATGCCGGAACCTTCACCAAGCTGGACGACGCGAAGCGGCCCAACAGCTACTGGGCGCACTCCGACCCCGGCGACGTGGCGCGGGTCGAGGATCGCACGTTCATCTGTGCCGACCGTGAGGGGGACGCGGGTCCGAACAACAACTGGCGAGCGCCCGACGAGATGCGGGCGGAACTGACCGATCTCTACACCGGCTGCATGCGTGGTCGGACGATGTACGTGATCCCGTTCTCGATGGGCCCCCTCGGCTCGCCCATCGCCCACATCGGCGTGGAGCTGTCCGACTCCGCTTACGTGGCGGTGAACATGCGGATCATGACCCGGATGGGCCAGGGTGCGCTCGACGCGCTCGGCGACGCCGACTGGGTTCCGTGCCTGCACTCGGTCGGCGCACCTCTACAGCACGGTGACCAGGATGTGCCGTGGCCGTGTGACGCCGAGAACAAGTACATCGTCCACTTCCCGGCCACTCGCGAGATCTGGTCGTACGGGTCGGGCTACGGCGGCAACGCGCTGCTCGGCAAGAAATGCTTCGCGCTGCGCATCGCGTCGGTCATGGCCCGCGACGACGGTTGGCTCGCCGAGCACATGCTCATCTTGAAGCTGACCAACCCGCAGGGCGAGTCGAAGTACATCGCCGGCGCCTTCCCGTCGGCGTGTGGCAAGACGAATCTGGCGATGCTCGTCCCGACGATCCCCGGCTGGACCGCCGAGACGATCGGCGACGACATCTGCTGGATGAAGTTCGGCGACGACGGGCGCCTGTACGCCATCAACCCCGAGGCGGGGTTCTTCGGCGTCGCACCCGGCACCAGCCACGAGACGAACCACAACGCCATGGAGACGCTGTGGGGCAACTCGATCTTCACCAACACCGCGCTCACCGACCAGGGCGACATCTGGTGGGAGGAGATGGACGGTGAGCCGCCCGCTCGCGCGACCGACTGGCGAGGCAACCAGTGGAACCCTGAGATCGAGACCCCGGCTGCTCACCCGAACGCCCGCTTCACAGCGCCGGCCTCGCAGTGCCCGGTCATGGCCCCCGAATGGGAGGACCCGGCGGGCGTGCCGATCTCCGCAATCCTGTTCGGTGGTCGTCGCCGGTCGACGGTCCCGCTCGTCACCGAGGCGAACGACTGGGAGCACGGCGTGTTCCTCGGCTCGATCATGGCCTCGGAGAAGACGGCGGCCGCCGAGGGCACCGCGGGCGAGCTCCGGTTCGACCCGATGGCGATGCTGCCGTTCTGCGGCTACAACTACGGCGACTACTTCGCCCACTGGCTGTCGATGACCGCCAAGACCGACGAGTCGAACCTGCCGAAGATCTTCTTCGTCAACTGGTTCCGGCGCGACGAGGACGGCCGGTTCCTGTGGCCCGGGTTCGGCGAGAACAGCCGCGTGCTCAAGTGGATCTTCGAGCGGTGCGACGAGGCCGTTCCGGCCCGCGAGACGCCGATCGGCAAGCTCCCACCCAAGGACGCGTTGGATCTCGACGGCGTCGAGATCGACGAGGCCGATCTCGACGCGCTCCTGTCGGTCGACGCGGCCGGATGGAAGTCGGCGGTCCCCCAGATCCGAGAGCACTTCGCCCGCTTCGGC